>CATMBH010000068.1:0-6852 GCA_950063985.1 uncultured Fidelibacterota bacterium | reverse complement strand
CCAGCGGTTCCACTCCAGTAAATCATCAAAGGTCGCTTCCAGAAACCATTGTTCCGGATATCGCTTGTAGATCTCTTTCACCATAATTCCGCCAACTGGCGGCTGGGAACGGTCAAATGATTTACTCCCGTTCCCGCGATTATCATTAGGAATGAATCCGTTATCTGTTTTTCCATGTAGATGCTCGATCGCGTTGGCGTAAGCCAGATCCCGGCTGGAAAGTCCTGTCATAAAAGACAGAAAAAAATTATCCCACCCGAACAGGCAATAACCACCGTATTCTTCGTTCCAAAGGCGACCCACGGTAGAGACCACACGATTGTGTTTCGGTTCATAAATTAAATTCCATGCAATCCCTGCTTGAACAGCCACGTAAGCCTCTGATAATTCTCCATATTCATCGGCTTCATCTTGCAGTTTTTGTTTTTGGATCTGAATCGCTTCCTTTATCTCTTGGAGGGTCTTTTTCTGTCCCGTTGAAATGCCGATCTCACCGTCCAGCCAAACGGCCATGTAAGGAGTTTTTACATCTAAATAGGGATCATCATCAACGATCTCTGCTGTGGTATAAACTCTAATTATATTTCCTGAAATTCTGGCTTGCAGGTGCTCCTTATTTCTAGATAAAGTTCCTCTTCTATTCCATAGCATGCCCGATTCAATGATAACCTTTATACGATTGTTTGGTATGGAATTGGGAGAAATAAGTATAACCAGATCTTCGCCTGCGTGGGCGGTTTCTATCCGTGCATCCAGTTCTGCCCATTGAATATCCAAGCGGGTGAAACTGCCGTCATAAGTATGAGGTCCCGGGCGAATCTGTTCTGTATCATCTCCCCTGCGGCCAATGAGTGCTTCCCTGAGATATTGTTCTTCCAAGAAGTAATGTTGCTTAAAAGCAATATTGATGGCAAACCCCTGTGGTAATAAAACCTGTTGCAGAACAGATCGTGTATTCCATGTATTCCAACCCTGTTGAAGTGTTTTCTGAATATTTTGGTATTGAGGAAAATCACGTCCAGAGGGCTTGACAGAATTAATACCAATAATTAGGATTAATAATATAAAAACTCTAAAAGATCTCATTAACTGGATATCAATGATAAGAAGAGATAAATGCCGATAGTAATTCCCATTATTGCCAATGAAACGTTTTTTGCCTGGGGCCATGGTGTCATATTAACCGGTGCTGGATCTCTTTCATCGCTTTTGGCGATTTCATCAGCGGTTTTAGGTTTGAAATATCCAATGATCAGCATTGTAAAAATTGATGCAATGAAACTAATAAAATAGCCATGGAGCCAATGGAGATCACCATCGCCGTTGGCAAAAAATGTCGGAACGTCCTTGATATTCACAAATGTGAAAAATGCATAAAATACCATTCCTACAATCATTCCCATTTTCGCTGCTATGGCCGGCACGTGTTTTGTAGTGATCCCTAAAAGGAAAATACCGATGATAGGTACACTGTATAGCCCATTTACTTTTTGCAGGTATTCAAAAATCGATTCCATCTGTGCTAATAAAGGCGCTATACAAATGGATGCAATGGCCAGGCCAATACTGAAATATTTGCCGATTTTTACTATCTGCTCTCCCGTTGCACTCCGGTTGATGTACCCATTATAAAACTGAAGAGAAAACAAGGTGGATGCACTGTTCAATGCACTATTGAATGAACTCAGGATGGAACCCATGAGCACCGCAGCAAACAACCCCAATGACCAATCGGGTAATACGTGACGGACAATCGCCCCGTATACCTGATCCTGTTTATCGATTGTGAGATCTGTCATGTGTAATGCGATAATACCGGGAAGACACAACATCAACGGCCCGACCAATTTCATTGCTGATGCAAAAAGTACACCCTTTTGTCCTTCGGCCAGACTTTTGGCTGCCATAGCCCGCTGAACAATCACCTGATTGGTGGACCAGTAAAACACCTGAATAAACATCATTCCTGTTAACAATGTAGGCCATGGGACCGAAACAACTTTATTATCTACATTGGTTTGAGTTAAGGCTGTCAAATATTCTGGATTATCATTTATTAATGCTGCCAATCCTGAAAAGAATGATCCTTCTCCCAAAGCGATCAGTGCCAGAAAAGGAATGGCCAGTCCGCCAATTAATAAACCAACACCATTCAATGTATCACTTACAGCAACCGATTTCAGACCACCAAAAATGGCATAGGAGCTCCCGAGGATACCAATCGTCGCCACCACAAACCAAAGGGGCAGGTTTAGATCAAACATACCGATCAAAGCCAAAGAACCGGTATAAAGAACTACGGGAAGCAGTACAGTCACATATCCAAACAGGAAAAGACCTGAAACCATGGAACGGGTTGTTTTATCAAAACGCTTTTCTAGAAACGCAGGGGTGGTGGTAAATCCGCTGGCTAAATACCGGGGAAGAAAAACCAATGCAGTAGCGATCATTGCAAAAGCAGCCAGTGCTTCCCAGGCAATACCTACTAGGGCTTTATCCCCAAAGACAGCACCGTTTAGTCCCACCAACTGTTCCGTGGATAGATTGGTCAGTAAGAGTGATCCGGCAACAATCGGCCAAGTAAGAGCACGACCACCAGTGAAATATTCTTCAGTAGCATTGTCAGACTTTTTCATCCGATGGACAATGCGGTAGGTGAAAAATGCGACGCCACCTGTCGCTAAAATGAAAGAGATAATCGAAATTGTATTCATAGTTTTTTAATATTCCTTTTAATCCTTGATATGGTTTATGAGCTTTTATTTCATCTTTAGTTTTGAAAGTTTGGTTAAATCTGTTCCGACTTCAAATGGGACCAGCATGAAGGAATAGTCATAATTTCCAGGAGAAAGTGTATATTGATCGTGGGGCCTTGCTCCCCAGCTGTTGTCGCCGCCAACACCCATTTGTTTAAGATCAATCAACCAGTCTACCTGATCCTTTTGCTGTAGATTCAGTTTGCCGTGTTTTTGTCCTCTAGGTACATAATCAAGATCTTCGTATGGATATTGATGGACACTGCCATCAAATGTGGGTGATCCTTTGACCATCAACCCGATCTTTTCATTGGAAAGTGCCATCCAGCGGACGTCTGTCTTATTTCCTGTTTCTTGGGGGCGTACATATTGAAAGGTCTGATCCCATACCGATCCATGATACAGTCCAACTGCAGCCGATGTTTTACGATCGATATAAGATTCATGAGGACCACGACCAAACCAGGTCACTTCATCAAAATCTCCTGGTAAACTCATCTTTATTCCTATTCTCGGAATTTCCGGCAGTGAGGTGTCTGCCATTGAATATTTATTATCAATGTTTATAATCCCGTTTCCATACACTTGATAAACAGAAATTAAATTTAAATTAATGGATGGATAGCTGCTTTTAACCACAACCCTAGCAAAACCATCTATTACTTCACCACGTATTACTTCTGTCTTCAAACTATCATTCACATTTTTCCATAATCTCGTTCGTTTTGGCATCCCATTTCCCAGATCATTATCATTAGGCGCACGCCAGAAATTAGCCTCAATAGGATTAATGAAGATTTCAATGCCATTATAAATATATTGTTTTATTTGTCCTGTAGCACGGTTAAATAATACATAGAATGCTTTGCCATGCACTTCAATGCCTGCATCTGTATTCAGGATAATAATGGGCATATCAGTCAAAGGAGTTGTAGTCAACTCGCGACTAATTGGTAATTGAAATTGTTCCCACGCGACAATATGACCTTTTGAAATGAGTGGATGATTCTGATTGGTTTTAGCTCGAACCATTAAAAAATATTCCACACCCGGCTCTGGGATAATCCCGGAAAGACTGAATGTTAATTTCTGTGATTCACCTGCCATAAGATCAAGTTTTCCCATTTTTCCTGATGAAATAGTTTTATCATTGCCTTTAACAAACCATTCAAAATCCAAATGATTCAAATCAACGAAATCGTAGCGATTGGTTACTTTGATGCGGCCGTGAGATAAATTATCTGCTTCAAACTTAACCGGTTGATACACTTTTTTCACTTCATGCATATGAGGCTTGATGGTTCTGTCGGCAGCAATAAGGCCATTGGCACAAAAGTTGGAATCGTTCTCAGCAAACTCTGTTCCGAAATCACCGCCGTAAGCCCAATAATCTGTTCCATTTACATCTGTCTTCAAAATGACCTGATCTACCCAATCCCAAATAAAACCACCCTGGAGTGCCTTATATTTTTCAAATGTATCCCAATAATCCTGCAGGTTGCCGACACTATTGCCCATGGCATGGGCGTATTCGCAAAGGATAAGGGGTTTTTCAGTTTTTTTAGAAGCGTAATCAGAAATGAATTCTATGTTCTTGTACATGGGAAAAACCACATCGGTATGGCGTTCATACCACGCTGGCTGGTAAACAACTGGCCTTGTATTATCCCTGGCTTTTATCCAGTCGTATAACTTGACAAAGTTGGTACCATCACCCGCTTCATTACCCATGGACCACATAATAATACAGGGTTGATTCTTATCCCTTTCAACCATTCTCTTTCCGCGGTCGATCCATTGGGCAGTCCAAGTGCTATCATTGGCTATATGTCCATAGCTTTTTTCATGAAATTGCATCCCGTGAGCTTCAATATTGGCCTCATCGATGACATAGAGACCATATTCATTGCATAGCTCATACCAGCGTTCCTGGTTGGGATAATGAGATGTACGAACGGCATTTATATTATTCTCTTTCATGAGTTGTATATCTTTGACCATGATCTCTTCGGTAATGGACCGCCCCCGAACAGGATCCCATTCATGGCGATTAACACCGCGGAACATAATGGCTTTCCCATTTACGAGCAGATTTCCATCTATAATTTCAACTCGTTTGAAACCCACCTGTTGAGTGAAACTTTCTATGACTTCCTTTTGAGAATTAAACAAATTAATCTGCAGATTATACAAGTACGGATCTTCTGCTGACCATGGGTTGATCTGGTCAATGACCAATTCAAATAATATTGATTTTTTTACAACTGCTGTCGAATCAAACAATGTTTCAGATGAACCGGTCAAAACAGCCTTGATAGTCATTTCTTCTGCTGTTTCATCATCTTGTAAAAAATCAATATCAATGGAAAAATATCCAGATTTTAAGTCATCATTCAATTCTGCTTTAACAAAGAAATCGGCGATTCGTGTTTTAGAAACTGCATAAAGATACACATCCCGTTCCAATCCGCTGACCCTCCAGGTATCCTGGCCCTCCAAATAAGAACCATCAGAAAAACGATAGACCTGCACGGCGACTTTATTCTCTCCAGATATGACTTTGTCAGTGATATTGAATACAGCAGGAGTCTTGGAGCCCTGGCTATAGCCAACGAATTCACCATTCAGCCAGAAATAGAATGCAGACCGCACACCGCCAAAGTGAATAAAGATATCTCGATTATTCCATAATTCATTCAATTCAAATGTCTTTACGTATGATCCAACTGTATTGTAGTCATGAGGGACAAATGGCGGATCTGGTGGAAAAGGATATTCTTCATCCAAATAAATGGGAACTGACCAGCCCTGCATTTCCCAATGCCCTGGCACTGTGATGTCATCCCAGTGAGATACTTCATAGTCAACCTGTTCAAAGCCTGTTGCTTTTTGAGTAGGATCTTTTGCAAAATGGAATTTCCATTCGCCATTCAATGATTGAAAATAGTTAGATAAGGACTTATCATTTTTCAAGGCCAATGCTTCTGATTCAAATGGGAAAAAATGGGCTCGCGGTTCCTCGCGATTAATCTGAAAGACGGTTTGGTCTTCCCAATGATCATTCATTTCATGTGTTTTTTCTTTTTTCATCATTAATATTGCCGCCACTAACATTAAGATAAAAATGAGTACAATTGCATTTTTCATTATTCAGTCATTGTTTCATCGAGTTTTTTGACCAATTCATCAGCATTTTCTTTATTGAACACCAAGGGTGGCTTGATCTTGATAACATTATGGTCCGGGCCGTCTGTGCTCAATAGAAGTCCTTTATCTTTCATGTGATTTACGATGGTTTGTGATTCAGCAGCTGCAGGAGCAAGTTCATCTTTTACTAACTCGATCCCAATGAATAGTCCCCTGCCACGTACTTCTCCAATTAGATCGTGTTGATTCAACATATTCCATTAATTGATCTGGCCACTTTTTCAGGTCTTCATTTTGCATTTTTTCCAAGAAATTCCAAGCTTGATTTTCTGTAATAGAAATGTATTTATTAGCAGGGAATAATTGCTTTCTGTATGCAGCCATGGTGACCGTGATACATGAGCGCATACAGACCAAATAAATTACAGCCAGTAATTCATCAGTACAAAAATTTTTGGCAGTGAATTAAATACCGGCACGTTATTTTTGAAAGAGCAGTAAGCGGTATGTTTTGTATTTGATAAAATTCGACCCGGTTAGCTGACCGGTGAAATACACCCGGTTGATTTTTACAAGGCGCTTTTCATATTTCCAATTCAAAAAACCGGTAAGCTTTGGATAGTTGCTTTCTAAATATTCGCTGGACATGGTTTTAATGGGATCAAGAACTTCAGTGACAAATTTATCCAACAGGTCATTTGTTGGCGCTGTTTCTTCCGTAATATCAATATCCATCTTTTTGGTGAGTGCTACTGCATTAATCTTTTCTTCAAACTTGGTCCATTTATGTCCACCACCTAATGGACTTTTACCCGGTACATTTTTACTAAAAAAATCACAAATAAACAAGTGGCCGCCATGGGGCAGCATATCCACAATCTTATCAATAGATAAGCCCAGTTTTACATATTGAAAACTCTCGCTGAATAGTATCATATCGTAGGATTTA
>CATMBH010000067.1:0-6937 GCA_950063985.1 uncultured Fidelibacterota bacterium | reverse complement strand
TTTGGTATATTAGCGATCGTTGATGGTGTCTATTACCATGATATAAAGTATAAACTCTACCAGGATAAGGAATCCATCCTGGAGCATATTTATCACACGGTCCGTGCGGTCATGTTTCCTATTATGATGTATTGTCTATTTGCACATGACTTTGGCGGTGTGCTGATGATTGTGGGTATTGGTGCTGTCAGTATTGATTTTATAATGTTAATCTTTGATGTAAAAGAAGAAGGCCGCAGCCGCAACCGTTACGGCGGCCTGTCCAACGACGAGTATATGAATCATGTATTTGCCAATACATTTCATTTTGTAGCCATTGCCCTGATCCTGGCCGCTAAACCAGCTGCAGCCTGGACCATTGATCCTTCTTTCGCATTGGGTCGACCCTATCCACAGGTAACTGCCTGGCTGGGAAGTGCTTTTGTCGCGGGCGGGGTCATTGCGGCTCTGCTGCACTTCTGGCAATGGAGTCAATATTTTTCAAGAAAAGTAGCTCAATCATAAACTCTATGTAATGAAAGTTCATCTACATATATTTTTTATATCATGTTTTTTTCTAATTAATGTTTACGGCAATGATATGGATCAAGACATTATTGAAATAGCTAGTATTCGATTCAAGGTATTACAACATGGTGAATCTAATCGTCGTTATATATGGATACATGGTGATGAAAAAACGGCCTTGCTGCTGTTGAAGCGTCTTAAGGATAAAAACAATGGCACTGTTTTTCTGATCGATAATGATAAACGCGAAGTGGTGATAAACAGCAATATGATAGACCCTAATCGCATCTTTTCTAGGGCAGGTGCAGAAAAAAATTTGATAAAAATGAATTCAAATATTTCAAGATCAACAATAGATAAAACGCTGGACATGCTAGATAGGGATCGAGAAAGATTTTTTGATAGGATCAAGCCACCGAACCGTGGATTGCTGTTAGCATTGCATAATAATCTTCAAGGCTATTCAATACATGATGAAATAGCTATTAGTAATGAAGTGTCACTGAAAAATAGCGAGCATCCACACCATCATAATTTTTATATATGCACTAATCGTGATGATTTTAATGTGCTATCCAAGTCACCGTACAATGTTGTTTTGCAAGAAACACCACCCGCTGAGGATAACGGTTCATTATCATGCCTGGCAGCGCGGAAAGGTGTACGCTATATCAATATTGAGACACGATTAGGATATTTAAGCGTTCAAACAAAGATGCTGCAATATATTGAAGATCATCTAGAATAGATTAATATTATTAATAATTATAATTAAAAAAATTTAAATCACCATACTGCCATCGCGGAAGATTGCTTCATTTTGATTATCATCCATATAGCCCATCATAACTGAATGGCCATTGACCGTCAGCTGATCTCCCTTTAGTTCGAATGATGTTAAATGCAGTCCTTGATTACCTACTGTAAGGACAGCAGTGTTTTCCGGCAAAATATAGAGATGATTCGAATCTTCAATTTCTGTCCATGAAAAATCGACTATATAATCCGCGTCACTTAATCCAATTGTAATATCAGGGTTTTTCTTTGTTAAGGGTGCCCCGGTATAAAGTGGAAAAACGGCCTGCAGAACAGCCCAGGCCGTACTATTTGGTTCTAACTCAACGTAGAATGTTCCATCATCGTATAAATTCAGTTTCCGCTGTACATCATTGGCATTGACCAACAGATTATAATGAGAAAGACGAATCCCTTTGTCATCTGAAACAAAGATCAGCGCTTCATCTTCCAGGTGTGATTTGTATATCGGGTTAAATGTATCGTCCTTTCCCTTGAGGCAATCGGGAAAAGGGTCACTGTCAATCACCCTGTCAGCTGTTATGACATGATCAATGTTTTGTAAGGGGTCAGCTGCAAGAATAACGGACGCACCAACTGTCCATACACCAAATACGAGTAATTCTGTATGGGGAAATTGCAAAGGATGGACCCAAACACGTTCCTTTGGTTTAAGTCCAGTACTTACGAGCCAGTTCGCTATTTTTTGGACTTGGGCATAAAATTCAAGATTGGTCATGCCCATATCAGCAAAGATCATTTTACCGTGATGTTTGACATTTTGTCCTTCAACCAGTCCACGCAAGTTGGGGTAAGGCGTCATATATTCAATAGGTTCCACATTGCCCAGGCACTGCGCCTGGTAAATGCGCTCTGCAAGAGATTTAGTCAATACTAATCAGGCTTGATCTTGCGGATAATCTCTAATTTATCAGTAGTGCGGGTGTACATATTTCCGGCTAGGCGACCGATGGGACGCAATTTTTCAAGATTAATATATCCATCCTCGTATACATCATCATCAATATGAAAAAGAACAATCGTGCCGATAACGACAAACCCACCGCCAGGGCCTTCATTGCCAACAGGAACGATTTGGTTCAGCTTGCATTCAAAACTGATCTTTGCTTCAGCGACTTTGGGCGGAGCAATTTTTTGACAAGGTACAGGAGTTAAACCTGAAACTTCAAATTCATTCACTTCTGGTTCAAAATCAGTAGAGGTAGAGACCATCTGCTCGGCAAAATCCTCTGAAACAATATTGACAGCAAATTCTTCAGTATCACGAATATTATTCAGGGTATCCTTTGTTTTGCCATCATAGCCACGCCGGGCAGGACAAAACATTATCGAAGGTGGATTTGAACAGATGCCATTGAAATAGGAAAAAGGTGCCAGGTTTTCTAATCCATCTTTTGAAAGTGTAGATACAAAAGCGATGGGCCGCGGTACAATGGACCCGATCATGAGTTTATGGGTTTCCAATAGGGGATGTTCGCTGGGGTCGTAAATCATTTTTCCAGCCAGGAGGCAGGGTAGTCAGCGTCATCCACAGCTTGCGCAGCTGTTGTGATATTAAGTGGCTTGAATGTATCCACCATAACCGCGTATTCATTTGCTTCTTTTGCTCCGATTGATTCTTGAATCTTTCCCGGTTGAGGACCATGGGGGAGTCCTCCTGGATGGAAAGTGATGGATCCTTCTTTCATTCCTTTGCGGCTCATGAAATCACCTTCCACATAATATAAAATTTCATCGGAATCCACGTTGCTGTGGGCATAAGGTGCCGGTATTGCCTCAGGATGGTAGTCAAACACTCGCGGTACAAAATTGCAGATGACCAACCCCGGCGCTTGAAAGACCTGGTGCACGGGAGGCGGCTGGTGAACCTTGCCGGTAATGGGCATGAAATCTTTTATATTGAATACCCAGGGAAAATAATAACCATCCCAACCCACAAGGTCACAGGGATGAGTTGTGTATGCATACATTTGATAGCCGCTATTCAATCGAACGAGCACATTCATATGACCATCTGTTTGCGGGTCAACAAAATCAGGAGTCCTGATGTCTCTTTCACTATAGGGAGAATGTTCAAGTAATTGACCATGGCGATTGCGATATCGAGACGGTGTTTCCACAGGTCCGGATGTTTCTATGATGAAATGTTTCATGTTTTCTTCAACATCCAACTGCCAGATTACGCCTCTGGGAATGACTACATAATCACCTGCTGCTACATTGAGCTGTCCAAGATTAGTTTTAAATGACCCTGATCCAGAATGAATGAAAATGATCTCATCATGGTGTCCGTTACGGTAATAATCATTCATGGAAGCGGATACATGAGCTTTATACAGCACACAATCACTGTTGAAAAATAATGGTACTCTCGCAGATATAGCATCTCCCTTTGAATCAAGACTGTGGGTAGTCAAATGGTGGTGTCGATGGGTTTCTGTCCAAGCTTCAAGTTTTAATGGATTGAATTCACCCACTTTATGCACAGCTGTTGGCGGATTCTTATGATACACATTAGAATAAATCCAGCTGAAACCCTCGCGGCTGATCAATTCTTCCCAATATAAATTGCCATTCTCATCTCTGAATTGAATGTGGCGCTTATCGGGAGTAATTCCTCTTTTTTGATAAAATGGCATATTAATTCCTATAAAATTTTGTTTTCCAGTGTACCTAGGCGTTCTACTTCTAACCGCACGACATCACCTTTTTTGATCCAGCCGCCGGTATTTTCTGGTCGCAATTCCAGTATACAGCCAGTACCCACTGTTCCTGAACCCAAATAATCGCCGGCCACCAGATTGGCATTCATACTGGCCCGTTCGATCATAGTTGGGAAGGAATGATAAAGGTCATTGGTATTACCTTCAGAAATAAGTTTATTATTTACATGGCAAGTCATGCTCAGTTGCAGTTTTCCTTCATCATCCCAGGCATCGGCTAATTCATCAGGCGTAACCATGTATGGACCAAAACTCGTGGCAAAATCTTTCCCTTTTGCCGGGCCAAGACTTAAGGGCATTTCTTCTCGCTGCAGATTTCGCGATGACCAGTCATTGCAAATGGTATAACCGGCAATCAATCGGTCTGCATCTTTTGCTTTAACATTACGTCCACCGTTGGCAATGATTACCGCAAATTCCAATTCAAAATCCAGTTCCTCTGTGTTTTGGGGATAAGGAATATCATCCCCGTGACCATAAAGCGCATTTGGATTAGAGAAATAGAAAATAGGCAGTCTAAACCAATCGGGGTGCATATCTAGACCGCGCAGTTTCCGAGCGGCACGAACGTGCTGTTCAAAAGCATAAAAATCACGGAATGTACTTGGATTGGTAATCGGCGGGAGCAATTGCACATCAGCTTCAGCTTGGGCAACGTGCTGGTTATTGGCGATCAGGTCAGCAATGTGTTCATTTGCTAATTGATCCTGGAGCCTTTGCAGCTTGACAAGATTTGGTTCCCATTCTTCCAGGCATGCATGCAGTGAAGAGGGAATTTCCAGAAATTCAGATTCATGATTTTCTTCATTCATAAAAATGGCCGCCCTGAGAACATCAACAACGTGTCCTTCCATAACAAAACCAAAGCGCTGTGCTTTCTTTCCGTTTTCTACATAAGTAACAAATTTCATTTTTTCCTCAATTAATCACAAATTGCCGCGTAGTGCCTGTTCATTTTCAATAGACTCGAACAACGCCTTAAAATTTCCTTTTCCAAAACTCTGGGATCCTTTTCTCTGGATCACTTCATAAAACAGTGTTGGACGATCCTGTATAGGCTGGGTAAAGATCTGCATCATATACCCATTTTCATCCTTGTCAACTAAAATACCCAAATCTGCCAGCGTTTCAATATCTTCATCTATATCACCAATTCGTTCGGCCAGATCATTATAATACGATCTTGGTGTGGACAGAAAATCGACCCCTTTTGCACGCATTTTGGTGACTGTTTCTACAATATCTCGAGTGGACATCGCTATATGCTGAACGCCAGCTGAATTATAATAATCGATGAATTCCTGGATTTGTGATTTTTTCAAACCATCAGCGGGTTCATTGATAGGTAATTTGATCTTTTCGTTATCATTGGCCATAACGATTGAACGCAATGCGGAAAATTCAGTGTTGATATCCTTATCGTCAACAGACCAGAATCGATGCCAGCCAAAGACTTTTTCATAAAAATCACATACGGGCTGCATATCACCATCTGGTTGATTACCTACAATATGATCGATATGTACAAGGCCGGTAGGATCAGCAACAACGTCTTCATTATGTACTTCAAATCCTGGTAAAAATACACCATTATAATTATCACGCTGTACAAATGTATGGTTAGTTTCGCCAAACGTTTTGATGGTTGCCAGTACAGCTTCACCATTATCATCTTCGATCAATTTTGGTTCGGCTACACTTTCAGCTCCGCGGCTGGTGGTTTCTTTCCAGGCAGCTTCTGCATCATCAACGGTAAAGGATACATCTTTTACCCCATCTCCATGAACATCAATATGATGGCCAATTTCAGTATTTTTTTCTAATGGAGACGTTAATACAAAACGGATTTTATTTTGTTTCATTACATAACTGACACGGTCGCGGGAGCCGGTTTCCAATCCCTTATAAGCAATGGGTAAAAAGCCTAAAGCAGTTCGATAATAATGTGCGGCTTGTTTAGCATTGCTAACATATAATTCACAGTGGTCAAACGCCTTTAATTTATAATTATTCATTTATAATATTTCTGAAATAGCAGCAATAAATCGTTGGTTTTCTTCTTTAAGTCCAATGGAGACCCTAATACAATTATTCCAACCAAAGGGAGTTAAATGGCGTACAATAACCCCTTTCTCAAGAAGTTGTTTTGTAATGTTGGTTGCTTTTTCGTCAGAGCCCCAAACTGTTGTTATGAAATTAGTAATAGCAGGCACATATTGAATATTCAGTTTTTCCATTTCTTTCTTCATATAATTCATACCTGCTTCATTGATCTCGATGGTCTTGCTCAAAAAAGGGATATCATCCAATGCTGCATAACCGGCGACTTGAGCTAAATAGGATGGCTCAAATGGAACCTTTACTTTTAACAGGTTTCCAATCAATTCTTCATGGGCAAAACCATAACCTATCCTTGCTCCGGCCAGACCATACGCCTTGGAAAAAGTACGTAGTGTGATAACATTATTATACCGATAGGTCATTGAGTCAGGGTAATCTGATGTTGATTGCGAAAATTCGAAATATGCTTCATCAAGGATAATCAATACCCGTTCAGGAACATGTTGATAAAATGAATCAAATTCTTCACGTGTTATATATGTTCCCATAGGGTTATCAGGATTAGCAATATATATCTACTTTGTATAATCATTGATTTGTTCCGCCATGGCATTCAGGTCATAGCGGTAATCTTTCATGGGGATCCAATGGATCTTTTTCCCGGAAGTTTTCGCTAGCACACGAAAGCCTATAAAGGAATTTTTTGCTGAAATAATCTCATCATCACTCAACAGAAACGTCCTGACGATGGTGGACATGATACCCTCCGATCCTGCACCAAGGACAACATTATCTGTCTTAACATCATATTTTTCGGCAAGCTTTTTACG
>CATMBH010000066.1:0-6944 GCA_950063985.1 uncultured Fidelibacterota bacterium | reverse complement strand
GCGCGGCGGCGATATTACCTTCCACGGCCCTGGACAGCTCGTGGGCTATCCCATCATTGATCTCCACAATTATAAAATGAGCATCAGTTGGTATATGCGTTCTTTAGAAGCAGTTATTATCAATACACTCAATCATTATGGAATTGCAGCAGAACATAAAAAAGGACTAACTGGTGTATGGGTGAAAGAAGAAAAAATTGCCGCGTTGGGAGTGCGTATTTCACGCTGGGTTACCATGCATGGATTTGCGTTAAACGTTAATACCGAACTCCATTATTACGATGGCATCATTCCCTGTGGAATATTTGAGTATGGTGTGACTTCCATGAAGAATCTCCTGGGCACTGCAATTAAAATGGATGAGGTAAAGAAATTATTGATTAAAGAATTCAACATGGTTTTCCATTATAAAACGGATGAGGGTGTTTGATGGCCCGATTGTATGGATTCATGAAAAAAGAATTGCTGGGAGTCTACCGCAAAATGGTAACCGCTAGGCGGCTAGATGAAAAAATGCTCATCATGCTGAAACAGGGTAAAAGCTTTTTCCAAATCGGTTGTTCAGGTCATGAGGCCGCACAATTAGCTGCCGCAACAGTCATGCGTCCCGGAGAAGATTGGGCGTATCCCTATTACCGTGATGCTGCGTTATGTTTAGGTTTGGGTATGACGGCGAAAGAACAATTATTATGTTTTTTAGCAAAAGCAGATGACCCCAATTCCGGCGGACGCCAAATGCCCCAGCATTATGGACATAAAGAACTACGCATTGTCAGCCAATCCAGTGCAACCGGAACACAATTTTTACAGGCAGTGGGCAGCGGAATGACACGTAAATGGGATAAGACCAAGGAGATCGTTTATGTTTCCTGTGGAGAGGGTTCAACCAGCCAGGGAGATTTCCACGAAGCGTTGAATTGGGCCAGTCGGGAAAAAGTACCCGTCATTTTCCACGTAGAAGACAATGAATATGCAATCAGTGTTCATATTTCCGAACAGACAGCCGGAGGATCTGTTTATTCGATGGTTTCCGGTTATCAAAACTTGGCGCGCTTTAATGTGGACGGCACGGATTTTTTTGAAACACATCTCGCTTTTAAGAAAGCTGCTGATCGAGCTCGGAAAGGAAAAGGGCCGACAGTCATCATTAGCCATGTGGTGCGCTTACTCCCACATTCTTCTTCAGACGATCAGCGTAAATACAGAACAGAAGATGAATTATCTGAAGACCAGGCTAAAGATCCGATAACACGTTTTGAGCAGATGTGTACTGCTGGGAAAATTATCAATCAAAAAGATTTTGACAAGATCAAAAAAGAAGTTTTTACACAAATTGATAAAGATGCAGAATGGGCTGAACAACAGAATCATCCAGACATAGACACGGCCATGGATCATATTTATTCTAATAACGGCCAATTAGAAACAGCAGATTTAAATCAAATTGCGGATAAGATAGTCATCATAGATGCCATAAACCACGCTTTGGCAGAAGAAATGCAAACCAATGATAAAATGGTGATATTTGGACAGGATATTGCTGATCCTAAAGGAGGAGTATTTACTGCAACAAAAGGACTCACAGATAAATTCGGCAAAGATCGAGTGTTCAATTCACCATTGGCAGAATCATCTATTATTGGTACTGCTGTGGGCATGGCTGTTACCGGTTGGAAGCCCGTAGTTGAAATACAATTTGGAGATTATATCTGGTATGGTATGATGCAAATCAGAAACGAAGTGGCCACCATGCGTTACCGATCCAATAATACATGGAGCTGCCCTATAGTCATACGCGTGCCTGTGGGAGGATATATTCATGGTGCCCTCTGTCATAGCCAGTCCATCGACGGTTATTTTATCCACTTGCCAGGTATTTATATTGCCTACCCTGCAACAGCTGCAGACGCGAAAGGACTCTTAAAAGCTGCCTGCCGTATGGACGATCCCGTGATGTTCATGGAGCATAAAGGGTTATATCGCCAAGGTTATTGTGCTACACCCGAGCCCGATAAGAATTATGTTCTGCCTTTTGGTAAAGCAAGGGTTGTTCGAGAAGGAGATCACGTTACCATAATTACCTGGGGTGCTATGGTCCAAAAATCAATTGAAGCTGTGAAAGAATGTAATGCGATAGGTAATGTTGAAATAATTGACTTGCGTACATTGAACCCATTGGATCGAGAATCAATTAGAGTTTCATTGGATAAAACGGGTAAAGCCATGGTTGTATATGAAGATAATCTCACCAATGGGTTTGGTGCAGAAATTTCAGCCATTATTGCCGATGAATATTTCGAATTGCTTGATGGTCCCATCAAGCGAGTAGCGGCGCAAGATTCGCCGGTGCCATACAATTGGTATCTTGAAAAACAAATTTTGCCGCAAACATCTGATATTGTTGCGGCGTTAACAGAATTATTGGAGTATTAATTATGGTCGTAGATGTAGTTATGCCCAAAATGGGTGAATCGATTACAGAAGGGACAATTTTAGAATGGCGGAAAGGAGTGGGCGATACCATCGCTACTGATGAAATACTATTGGAAATAGGAACAGATAAAGTCGATGCTGAAATACCTACGCCAAATAGTGGAATCATTACTGAAATTTTAGCAGAACCCAATGATGTTGTAGAAGTAGGCAAAGTGATTGCCCGCATTGATACAGATGAATCTGGCGCTACGCCTACGCCGTCAGAGACAACTCCAGAGCCAGAGACGGAAACTAAACCCGAACCGCCACCAGCTATAAAGCAACCTGAACCTTTGCCGCCGGTGCCAACTAAACCCGAGTCTCCTGTACCTTCAGCAGAGAAAAAATATTACACACCCGTTGTTAAATCCATCGCCCGCAAAGAAGGAGTAAGTCAGGAAGAACTTGCTGCCATTACCGGCACAGGAAAGAATGGCCGTGTCACAAAGAAAGACCTCCTCGCTCATCTCGAGCAGCGCACGGCAGCTCAGGTTGCTGCACCAGAACCTCCTGCAGTTTCTGTGCCTGTGGTTTCACAATTAACGGATGAACGCGTTGAAATGGATAAAATGCGCAGATCGATTGCCGAACATATGCGCTTGAGTCTGGATACATCAGCCCATGTCCATCTGATGAATGAAGTGGATATGACACACATTGTGCAATATGTTGATGCAAATGGACCGAGCTTCAAAGCACGGGAAGGTTTTTCATTAACTTATACACCATTCATTGTTTATGCTTGTGTCCGTGCCTTGCAGGCCTTCCCGGATATGAACAGTTCACTGGAAGGAACTACCATTATTCATAAGAAGAATGTCAATATTGGATTGGCTGTAGCTGTGGAAGCCGGTTTGATGGTACCGGTCATACCCCAATGTGAGGAATTGAATTTCCTGGGACTCTGCAGAAAAGTACGCGATTTGGCAGTGCGAGCACGCACTAAACAGATTAAACCGGAAGAACTTTCAGGGTCGACTTTCTCTATTTCGAATTTTGGAATGTTCAATGTGACCACCGGAACACCCATTATTAACCAGCCCAACGTTGGCATATTGGGAGTGGGTACGATCAAGAAAAAGCCGGTAGTGATTGAAACTCCGCAAGGGGATACAATCGGCATTCGCAGTATAATGTATCTATCCATTGGTTTTGATCATCGCTTGGTTGATGGTGCTGGCGGTGCGCAGTTTATTGAAGCTGTGCAAAAGAACCTTGAAAACATGGATCTGGAGCAACTGTTTTGATGACAGCTGTTCAAGCACCCAGAATCAGAAAACCCAAAATCCGTCTGCAAATTGGAGAGGGTTATAAATTTGTAGGTCGGGTTGTGCAGACGAATAATCTGCATACAGTCTGCGAAGAAGCGCGTTGCCCGAACATTTATGAATGCTGGGGAAGAGGGACTGCTACGATCATGATCCTGGGTGATATTTGTACCCGGGCGTGTGGATTTTGTTCTGTGAAAACGGGACGACCGAAATGGAATGATCCAATGGAACCAACGCGTACTGCCATGGCAGTGAATAAAATGAATTTGCGTCATGTAGTTATCACTTCGGTGGACAGGGATGATCTGAAAGGAGATTTTGGTGCACAGATCTGGGCTGATACAATCAGGCAGATTCATAAGCATGTTCCTGCATGTACTGTTGAAGTATTAACACCAGACTTCCAGGGCTATTATCCTGCGTTAGAAAAAGTATTTGCGGCCCGACCGGAGATTTTTTCCCACAATGTTGAATGTGTGGAAAGGATCAGCAAGCGAGTACGGTCGCAAGCCAATTGGCAGCGTAGTTTGGCTGTATTGAATCATTCTGTAGATTATGGGTTACTGACAAAAACGGGTATCATGGTAGGACTGGGAGAAAGAAAAGATGAAGTCATTGCTACGATGCAGGAAGTAGTCGATATTGGCGTGAAAATTTTCACCATTGGTCAATATCTCCAACCCACGAAAAATCATTTGCCAGTAGCCAGATATGTTGAAAATGAAGAATTTGCCGCATATAAAGAATTGGGTTTAGAGATGGGTTTTAGCGTTGTTGAATCCGGATCATTGGTGCGCAGTTCATACCACGCAGATGAACAAGCCAGGTTGGGCGGAGTGTTCACATTTAATGAATAAAACAATCGTTTATAGCCTGATCGCTGTGGCCGGAGTTGTCTTGGCAAGTATTATGTATTCGATACAGAACAGCGATGAATTTGTAGAACCAAAAGTAAACAGCGTAATCATGATCGATGGTAAAATACCGCCCCAGCTTTCAGACCTTTTTCCAGATCGAGAGGCGGGACCGCATCAAAAATTCATCGATGAAAAATCCTGCCTGACGTGTCATAAGCAGGAAATGACGATACCCGGTGTTGGTCTTGTTCCCAAAATTCCCCATGAATTTCGCCTGGATTGCGTGTCCTGTCATTTCTTACCTTCGTGATTAATATGACGATGGGGCTGAATAAGTCTGCCATATATGCATATAATATACTTTGGCATATTTATTGAGTAATGTTAATTAAATTTCTAAAAGGAAAATAATGGCTGAAAATGTAAAGCAGAAAACTGAAGAATATCCCGTAATGCCACTGCGGAATACTGTCCTGTTTCCCCAGCAGGTTATTCCTATTTATGTTGGTAGGGAAAAATCCTTGAAACTTATAAATGACTTAGCGCCACAAGGTAAACATATCGTTGTTGTTGCCCAAGAAGACGGTTCTATAGAAGACCCACGGCCTGAAGATTTGTATTCTTACGGTACGCTCGCTGTCGTATTAAAAGTTTTTGACATGCCGGATAACAGTAAATCCGCCATTGTTCAAGGAGTGGAACGGGTGAAGATGCTGGACTATGTGGATGATGATCCATATTTTATCGCCAAAGTAACTCGAGTAAAGGATGTGGAAGAATCTGATATAAAACTGGACGCGTTGGTTAAAAATCTGCGCAATACATTTTCCGAACTTATTCATGTAGCGCCCAACCTTACGGAAGAACATTCGGGCATGTTATCCAACATCCAAAAGCCTGCTCGCCTTGCTGACCGTGCCATTTCCCTTTTAACTGTTTCCAATTCTGAAAAACAGGATATACTGGAGGAACTCGATGTTAAAGCTCGTGTAGAAAAATCTATCGCAGTATTAGCGAGGGAAATTCAACGGATCAAGCTGGGTGAAGAAATCCAGAGTGAGGTCCATGATGAAATATCCAAGACCCAGCGGGAATATTACCTGCGGGAGCAGATGAAGGCCATCAAGAAAGAACTGGGTGAAGATGAAGGCTCTGTAGAACTCAATGAACTGGAAGCTAAAGTCAAAGAAGTCAAAATGTCTGAAGAAGCAGAAAAAGTTGCCTTGAAGGAACTGGACCGCTTATCTCGCATTCCCACGCAGTCACCTGAATATTCCGTGGCCCGGACGTATATTGAATGGCTGGCTGATTTACCCTGGTCTAAATCATCAAAAGATACCGTGGACATAAAGAAAGCCTGGAAAATTTTGGAGAAAGACCATTATGGTCTAGAAAAGGTTAAAGAAAGAATTTTGGAATATTTAGCTGTGCGCTCGCTGAAACAGAAAAAAGATCCTGATGCCGTCGTTCGTGGACCGATCCTGTGTTTTGCCGGACCTCCTGGAGTGGGTAAAACGTCTCTGGGCCAATCCATTGCACGCTCTATGGGACGGGATTTCATCCGTATTTCCCTTGGCGGAGTACGGGATGAAGCTGAAATACGCGGCCACCGCAGAACATATATTGGCGCCTTGCCGGGACGGATTATTCAATCGCTGAAAAAAGCCGGAACAAATAACCCTGTATTCATGCTGGATGAGATTGACAAACTGGGTATGGATTTTCGCGGCGATCCATCATCGGCACTTTTGGAAGTATTGGATCCGGAACAAAATAATACATTCAGCGATCATTACCTGGAAGTGAATTTTGACTTGAGTAGAGTCATGTTTATCGCCACAGCCAATTATCAGGACCCCATTCCGCCGGCCCTGCGGGACAGAATGGAAATATTGGAGTTCAGCGGTTATATTGAAGATGAAAAATTGAAGATTGCCAAGCGGCATTTGATCCCCAAACAGATTGAAGAAAACGGCCTGACTAAAAAAGAAGTTGGCTTCGATGATACTTCCATAAAAGAATTAATTCGTTCATATACCCGAGAAGCAGGAGTGCGCAATCTTGAACGCGAAATTGCCAACGTACTCAGGAAAGTAGCCCGGGACCAGGTAGAAAATAAAAGTAAGAAAACAAAGCTTACGAAAAAGAAGGTATTAGCTTATTTAGGCGCACCGCGTTTTTATTCAGAATTGGCAGAACGCACAACCAAACCCGGAGTGGTCACAGGATTGGCCTGGACAGCCGCGGGTGGAGATATCTTATTCATTGAAGCGTCCAAAATGAAAGGGAAAGGAATTCTAACGTTAACTGGCCCCCTTGGTGATGTCAGGAAAGAATCAGC
>CATMBH010000065.1:0-7021 GCA_950063985.1 uncultured Fidelibacterota bacterium | reverse complement strand
GGTGATAAAATGATCATTTCTCCGCCATTGATCATGACGAATGATGAAACAGATGAATTAGTGGAAAAAGCCCGGCTTTGCCTTGATCTAACCGCGAAACAAATAGGTATTTCTTAAACTATCTATTCACTTGAACCAGTTCATGCGAATGAACCGGCTGAGCTTTATTATTAGCGTGTGGGAATTTTAACCGGGCAATTTGTAATGAAAATATAAAACGGATCATTTCTATTGGTTTAATTTACTTAATAAGTTTTCAATTTTTTTCTCCGCTTCTGCATTTCCAATATAAGCAGCCTGTTTATATACCATTAATGCCCTGTCCAATTGACCGTTTTGTTCATAAAGTTCTGCAAGCTGTAAGCGCAGAGATGAATTTTCCGGATGCATCCGTATTTGTGTTGATAATGCTTCGGAACGTTCTTCAATATCCGAAATATTCTTGAACTTCCTTAAATATTCTCTGGACGTGGCATGCTGACTTAACTTTTTATAGACCTGCCCCAGATTATACAATGTTTCTGAATTATTTGGATCCAATTCTACAGATTTTAATAAGTGTGTTTTTGCTGCTTCATATTGCTCCAGCCGCATATATGTTTGGCCGTAATGAAACCACACATCCGCATTTTTACTATCATGTTCAGAAGCTTTTCTTAACATTTCTTCTGCTGTTTTAAGGTCATTTTCTGCAAGAGCTACAAGTCCCCTAAAATGAAACACCATTCCATTGTCTAGTGACATTTCATTAGCTTTTGTCAATGCCTCTTTGGCCTCTTCCATCCTGCTTAAATAATAAAGTACGACACCTTGTTTATAATATCCCTGCCAATCATCCGGCGAGATCAACGTCGCTAATTTGTATTGTTTTAAAGCATCTTCATAGCGACTGCCAGACTTATGAATATTTCCCCGTTCAATATATACTGCCGCTATATTCCTGTCGATAGCCAATGCATCCTGTAGCGTTGCAAGAGCAAGAGTTTCCTGCTGCATGTGGTCGTAGATCCTACTCATAGTAATGTAAAAGGGTATAATAGCTGGATTCTTCTTTAAGGCTAATTGTACATGCTTTATGGCATTTCTATAATCGCGAATTTCAAAATAGGCTTTTCCTAAATGATGATGAACCTGGGGTAAATCCGGCTTCTGGGCTAAAACCTTTAAATAATATTGCAGGCCTTTTTTGACTTCGCCATTTTGAACATGTGCCCGGCCCAGCCAGAACCAGCCATACAAACTTTCTGGTTCTGTTTGAGTTGCACGTTCAAGCCAGTAGATTGCTTTTTCAGAATTACCTTTATTCAGATATATATCCCCAAGATTGCGCATAGCGCGACTATAGCTATCATCAAGCTCAATTGCTTTTTCATAATGCACAATGGCAAGATCGTTCTCGTCCAATTCTTTATAGATCGTGGCCAGATTATTATGCCCGCGCGCAAAATCCTGACTATGTTTCACCGCACCCTTATAAGCTGCTAAAGCCGGTTTGATATTTTTTTCATAATATAATACATTGCCAAGGGCCAGCCATGTGTCCGGTTGGTTTTCCTGAATTTTTAAACTTCTTTTATATAACTGGATAGCACCAGGAGTATTACCAAGCTTATTTTGCGCTTCAGCTAGCGCATTGATGGCAGTTATATTTGTTTGATCATTATTAAGGATCTCTTCGAATATTTTAATGGCTTTATTATACTGTTTTTCCTCTAACAGCTTTAATCCGTCCGCGATGGACTGCTGAGCAAAAACAGTCTGCAACAAAAGAGAAAATATTAATATGCTAGTTCTGATAACCCTTCTCCCTGAACAATTCTATAATATTGCTTCACTTTTTTTATTGTGAATGTTTCTTCCTTACCTCCTGGCCAATCTACTTTAATAGCAGCAATCATCTTAGCATCCTCTAACCCAAAAACAATCCGTTTATCATTCGAAGCAAGATAACTCGCTCCAGGATTTACATAAGCGATTTGATTTCCATTATCTGCTGCAATTGTAATCTTTGCGCCAATAGCGTCGCGGTTGCATGTATTGCCAATTAACTCAAAACCGATCCAATTGTTTTCTGGTATACCCGTTTTAATCAACAAGTTTGCAGGGCCATTATTATTAGATACTACACAATCAATATCACCATCATTATCGATATCTCCAAAAGCAGCTCCTCTCCCCACTGATGGATTTGCAGCAGCACCAATAAATTGTTTATCAATTTCTCTGAATGTGCCATTTTTATTATTCACAAAAACCTGTTTGCGCTGGGCATGAGTATAGGCATTGTTAAAATGGGCAATATTATCGATCACGTGGCCATTGACGACAAAGAGGTCCAGCCAGCCGTCCAGGTCTATATCTAATAATTTTGTACCAAAACCGAGTACATCCAGGCTGGGTTGACCTAATCCTGCAGAAAATGTTTTATCAGTAAAAACGCCATCACCATCATTGAGATACAACGTATTCGATTCTCCGCTGAAGTTGGTGACAAATAAATCCAGACGCCCGTTATGGTTAATATCGCCAAAGTCGATGCCCATGCCCGCTTCGGCTTTGCCGTTTTCATTGAATCCAACACCGTTGAATAGAGCGCTTTCTTCAAAATGGGCCGTCCCATCGTTGATGTACATGAGATTCATGACCTTATCGTTGGCTACATATACATCCATATCACCGTCATTATCCACATCGCCTGTCACCACACCAAGCCCTTTACCGCGATCTTTGGAAATACCGGCTTTGTCCGTCCAGTTCGAGAATGTTCCATCCCCATTATTGTGGTAAAAATCGTCCGTAACTCCTTCAAAAACATCGGGATCACAATAGGCCCGCAAACCACTGATGTGTTCACCGCACCAGGGATTTTTATCCACCGAAAATTCCACGTAATTGGTCACATACAGGTCTAACCAGCCATCATTATCCCCGTCAAAGAAAGCAGCGCTAGACCCCCATTTTGGGCTATTTAAGCCCATTGCTGACGTCATATCGGTAAATGTACCATTATTATTGTTGATATAGAGGATATCCGCCCCAAAATTGGTCACATACAGATCTGTATCCCCGTCGTTGTCCACATCTCCGCAGGCACAGCCGATACTATAGGATTCGTCACCCACTCCGGCTTTTTCAGTTACATCAGTCCATTGACCATTATCATTTCTAAATAATTTGTTGGCCAGTACAGTATTCTTGTCCCAGCCGGGAAGTGCTGCGCCCTGGCAAAAATAAATATCCAGATCATTATCATTATCAAAATCTAGTAGGCAGACACCGGAACCCATCGTTTCCACATAATACTTTTCTCCGCTGCCGCCATGATCATGGATAAAATCCAAGCCTTGATCTTGGGCTACATCATCAAAAACATATGATTGTGCATTCAACGCAAATTGAATGAATAGTGTAATAATTATGAGCGGTTTCATGAGAGCTATCAATTTACTAAAGATGCCTCTCCTGAAGGAACGGTTTTCCAGTGTTAATGAACGAATAAGATCCACAATAAACGGCTTTAAGAGATTGTCCAGATTATAATAGTATCAGTACATTATTATTCATGATTATAATAACACAATGATATCACCAACATTTATTTACACCGGGATTATCATTTATTTGCTGGGGATGCTTGCGGTCGGAATTTATGCAAGTCGGAAAATTTCTGGAACAGAAGATTTTCTGGTGGCGGGGCGACGGCTGCCCCTGTGGCTCTGTACTGCGGCTCTATCGGCGACATTTTTTGGCGGTGGTACGATTCTAGGTGCCGGCGGCGCTGCTTATAAAGGTGGTTTCCTAGCGGTTATTGCTGACCCCTTCGGCGCTGCTTTATGTTTGTTCCTGGCGGGGCTGTTCTACATCCGTATCATGCGCCGCATGAAGCTCACCACGGTCGTAGATTTTTTTGAAACCCGTTTTGGCAAAACAGCCGGCTTGATTGCAGCCATCATCATGCTCTGTGTCTATATCGGCTGGACAGGTTCTCTACTTGTCTCCCTGGGCTTTATTCTGCATACCATTACTGGCATGTCAGCCAATACAGCCATTATCATTGGTACCATGATTGTTTTTGCTTACACCATGGCCGGGGGCATGTGGGCGGTATCGCTCACAGACTTCTTCCAAATGATCATTGTCATGACCGGCCTGGTAATTATTACTCCCATTGTTATATCTAAAGTGGGCGGGTTTGCTTTTTTTGTATCCAGTCTCCCTGAAGACAGTTTCCGCATGACTCCAAAAGATGCAGGAACCATAGAGTGGCTGAATTATGTCCGGGCCTGGATGGTTATTGGTCTCGGCAATATCGCCGGGCAGGATCTTCTGCAGCGATCGCTTTCTGCAAAAAGCGAAAAAGTCGCTCAAAATTCTGCATATTTATCTACCATCATTTATTTGAGTTTTGGAATATTACCGGTATTGATCGGCATGGCCGGCAGCATTTTACTCCCCGGATTGGACAACCCGGAATTGGTGGTACCTAAATTAGCCATTGAATATTTATCGCCAACTTTAGCTGTTTTTTTCATCAGTGCCCTCTTAGCTGCAGTCATGAGCAGCGCAGATAGTTCTATCCTGGCCTGCTCCAGCGTTTTGGGAAAAAATCTGCTGCCTTTTACAGGTAAAACTTTTTCCGATAAAAAAATTCTCAAATGGACCAGACTGTCCGTACCTGTTTTTGCAATTTTTTCCATGTTTGTTGCTTTATACATCGGAGAAGTATACACCCTGCTTCTTGATTCCTTCAGTATTCTATTAGTTGGGCTATTTATACCATTAACTGCAGGAATATGGTGGCCCAAAGCAAATACACCGGCTGCCTTGAGCGCAATGATCTCTGGGTCTGCAGCATGGATCATTTTCAAATTCATTACACCGGGAATTCCTTCAGATATGATCGGCCTGGCGTTTAGTTTTTTGGCCATGGTTCTAGTGA
Organism: uncultured Fidelibacterota bacterium; assembly: GCA_950063985.1. GTDB lineage: Bacteria > Fidelibacterota > Marinisomatia > Marinisomatales > TCS55 > UBA2126. The sequence continues at coordinate 2,082 of CATMBH010000065.1, read as the reverse complement.
CGATGCTTACAAAAGACAAAACACCTGCTAACCCGCTTCAGGATGCAGACGGTGTAACTATTCTTTACAAAGACAGACTGGGGATACTTAAATAAACTAAAAAAGCCACTCCAAAAGGAACGGCTTTTCCAGTAATTGTTAACGAATTAATATTCGTTAGAACGAATAGCCTACAGATATACGCATTACACTGTCTAATGCATCATGGCTTGTCATTGAAACACCAATATCAGCTCCAGCAACATTGACCCCGCCACCCATGGACATGGGAGCTTGATCATCATTGATATTGTAACTGAAGCGTAACGAAGCGATACTGACATTGTATTCAGCATTCACTATGTACTGCTGAGCCATATCAGCTTGTTTCAAAACGTTTAGTCCTGCGTTCAACCCTGGTATAAGTTCACCAATCACACCAAATGAAAAGGTCATTGGTAGTGACATGGAAGGGAATCCCGCATAACCTGCTTCATCAGGGGCTTGAGATTCTACATCTGGGCCAAAGTTGGAAATGACAGCACCCATTTGAATGCCTCTATATCCTGTGTTGAACTGCATACCAATATCAAATGCCGTTCCGCTAATATCAACATCATCAATGCTCTGCGAAATCCTCTTTGCAGAACCACCAATGGAAAATTTATCTGTAAGACTTTTTCCATAGCTAAACTGTATTGACATATCAGCGGCAGTAAATGCACCATTTTGGTTTGGTTGAAAGATGAATTGACCACTTTCTTCGCCCCAACCTGATCTCATCATATCACCGTAGTCAACACTGACAACGCCAAGTCCGATTACACCGCCAAACATAGGTAATGCTAAACCAAAGCTCGTGATATTTGTTTCAACAAGCCATTGAGACATGCCAGCAGAAAGGCCCATACTTGAACCGGCCAACCCAGCTGGGTTGGAAAACATTGCTCCGGCTCCGCTAGCCTGTGCTGCTGTACCACCTAGAGCTGCTGTGCGCGCATCTGTTTGAATGTTAAGAAATTTGAAGGCAACCGATCCTACTTTATCATTATCATCTGCGATCAAAAAACCTTGCAGCGATATAACCAGCAGAGAAGTGACTGCCCATTTCACAGTTTTATTAAGATTAATTGTTTTAATCATTTTTTACTTCCTTTCTGGTTTAGCGTATGACCGCCAGTTTGCCTGTTTGTTCGCCAACCTTCCAATAATAGATCCCTGTGGATACCTGGTTTCTGGTACGAGAGACTAAATTCCAGTCAAAGGAACCGTCAGAAGTTGCCTCACCTTCGAACACGAGGTTTCCTGCTACATCAAATACCTGCACATCGTCATCAGTCTTTACGTTGTAAAAACGCACAAAATAGACCTGTGGTGTGGTAGCACCATGAAAGGTCTCCATAACACTCCCTCTCCATGGATTTGGAGCAACAAACACATCATTTGAGGCATCGCCATCTAGATTTGTATAAGTTAACTCATCCACAGAAACAGTAAGTTTTGTAGGCACATTACTGATCTCTCCCGATCCATCAGGAGCAGTCTGCATGGGATAGCACATGGTATAATAACTTTCCAATGAAGGAACACTACCATGTACATCATCTGAACCGGCTGCGTCATAGGCTGCCACGTAGTACCAATAGGTCAGGCCAATGGCCACATTCTCATCTGTCCATGTATATTCACCTGCAGTGGCAGTTGCATAACTAGCAATGTCTGCCTTTGCAATATCTAAAACCTCGGTATAAGGTCCCGTTGCAGCAGATGTAAAATCAGTTCCCTGACTCACATCGCCATCCGGATCAGCAGAGACTCCTTCTGCGGCCATAATTGTGGCTGAATTTTGACGAGGTGCAGTAGCCGCTTTATAAATACGGAAACCTGCAAAATCTGCCTCACCCTTATCCGGGTCCACGGAAGCTATTTTTCCATCACTGTATGACCAGGTTACGCTTACCTTACCTTCAGCAGTTGTTGCTACACCATCTGATGCGATTTGTGGAGCTGGGGGAGGTTTTGGCAAATTCCAACCCCAATCGTATGCTTTTCTGGCATTGGCGGCTGCCATTTGTGTATTGGCAAGACCTGCACCGGCTAATA
>CATMBH010000064.1:0-7067 GCA_950063985.1 uncultured Fidelibacterota bacterium | reverse complement strand
TACTCCTAACTTGTTTTTATTCGTTATTTACGCGTGTGTTTAATTCTACGACCCCACAATAATAAATGTCAATATATATTTTTGAAAAAGGGCATGTTCAAGAGAATAAAATAATTTAATTATCCTTCTTTTTATGCCATAATTTCTTTAACGCTAAGGCGCCACCAGCTGCATTAACGGTGACAAGAATGAGGTCGCCTGCGGAAAGGGTAGACTGCGCCGGCAGTATTTGCTGATACGCAAGAAGCAAAAGAGTAAACCAAATATATTTAAAATTGTCCATAACACGTGTACAAAGTGCTATGTTGATACCTTTGATTGTGGTCAATATGGCTTAAAACCCAGTCCAAACTTCTATATATAAATGATTAAGTCAATGGATTAATTCAGTTACCAGATTTTAGGAATGAGCGCTTTTCTTTCTTTTGGATATTCAATAAAATTTTCTTTATACCAAAGGTGGTTCGCTCTGGCGCGAGGAACCAAATTGGCTACACCCCAAACAGCAAAAGTTAGTCCCGCCAGAGACCAGGTAGCCAGGGCCCACCCCCACCATTCTAATATTTCGCCTAAATAGTTTGGGCAGGAAATCCATTGAAATAATCCCCCCCGTGGAATTTTGTAATCTGCGGTTCCATTGACGCGCAAATCAAACAACATATTGTCAGATTTGATATTAATACCCATTCCAGCAATAAATAGAATCACGCCTACAATGAACTGGGGGCTGTATAGCCACTCAATGGGGTAGGGGTGATGGAGACTAAAGAGCCATTCCGCATTAATCCAGGAATTGACGCTGTTAAATCCAATGGCAAAGAAGATAATACTGACAGGCATTTTTTTGCCTGTAATCTGGGCGCGCGCCGGCCAGACCCAGCTACGATGAATATAATGACCGATCCATAAAATGTAAAAAATGATCCCCACGGGGTCCGCAAGATTCCATCCCGAAGCCCCAATGCCGAAGAAGACAGTCATGACAATAATGCCGGGGGATTCCATAAGAATCCACCCCAATCGCGCAGGGATTGTGGGACCCCAACCGGGCCGCTCATGGCGGCCGTAAGGGGCACGAACAAACATGAGCAAAATAAATGTTCCCGCTGCAATACCCAGCCATATCCAGATGGTTAATTCATATTGCCATTCGTTAATCAGCATACATTACCTTTTACATATCCCCTTATCCATCACCCATCTTACTGTATCTTTTATAGTATCGGTTAATGGTCGTGAGGTGTGACCCAATGCTTGCCGTGCTAATGTGCCGGGAATATCTTTGCATTGAACGGCCAGGGCGCGAAGGCTTCCCCGACTGAAAGAGGGGCGTTTCCCAGTGAGTTTTGATTTCATAAAATCAAAGGGGAGGGCCGAATATGCAGTCCAAAAAGGAAAAGCATAAAAGGCGGTTCGATACCCTACCATATCTGTAATAATATCTGAAATGTCTCGAAACGATGCCCATTCACCAGGGACGATATAATGTTGCCCCTTCATTCCAGAATGAACACAATTGATAGCGGTTTGGCATACATCCCGAACATCCACCCAATTGAATCCGCTGTTAATTGTAAAAAGCATTTTTCGCTGTACAATATTAGAAACCACTTGTCCCATTCGACTGGGTTTAAAATCATTGGGTCCAATAATACCTGTGGGATGAAGGATGCTGGCGTTTAAACCACGCTCACAAGCTTTCAAAACCTTTCTTTGTGCTGCAGCCTTGGATCGATCATAGGGAGCTGCTTTTTGGTCCACAACAAGGGGACGATTTTCATCAAGGGGATCGGATGTCGGTTGCTGTTGAAAAGCGTGAATACTGGAAAAATGGATAAATCGGGGAACTTCGGCTTTTAATGCGGCATGACACATGGATTCAGTACCGCCAATATTGATTTTTTCCATGATCGGAATATCCACACTTTCTAAGGCAATATGGGCAGCGGCATGAAAAACAACATCACAACCTGACATTTGATCCGATAAAATATCAGCATTTGTAATGGATCCCTGCACGCGCACAACGCTTAGTCCATCCAAGGCACGGGTGTCTTTATGGATCAGGCAGCGAACATCCCAGCCATCCGATAGTAATTGCCGCACAAGGTTTCCCCCAACATGCCCAGCTCCGCCTGTTACAAATGCTTTTTTCATTGATATTAGATCCCGCCGGAAACCAATCAAATAGATACGTTAATTGTTCATAGTAACCGTAAAAGGATCCATGATTTTATTCCTAAATACATCTATTTTCAAGGGGAGATCATGAAAAACAAATCAAAATAAAAAAATAAATAACCATTGATTTCAATTAACCACGTGGGTAAAATCACCCAAGACTTACGTAGAGCCTTTCGTTAGCGGGGCTCTTTTCACAATAAATATCATGGAGGGCATGTATATGCGTAAATCAATAACACTCAGTATTGGTATATTTCTTTTATCTGGATTGCTCCTTGGGCAATTCAAGGTTTCGGGGACAATAACCGCGGCCAATTCCGGCGATAAACTCGTCGGCGCAAACGTAATTGTTGAAGGGACCGAAACCGGGACTTCTACCGATGTGGATGGGAACTATTCCCTGACCGTCCCTGCAGGCATGGGTACGGCAAAAGTGACAGCACGTTATATTGGCTATAAACAAGCCACAGTAACGGTCACCGCGTCAGGAACCCAAGACTTTTCATTAAAAGAAGATGTGTTGAAAATGGATGCAGTGATGGTCACCGGGGTGGCCGGAGCACTCACAAAAACAAAAACACCATTTGCAATTGATAAAATTGATTCCGATGTATTAGAACTGGCACCCGCCACAACCGTTGAATCGCTGATTCGCGGTAAATCTGCAGGTGTAAAAGTGGTAAAAGCAACGGGAGAACCAGGCTATGGTGCTTCTGTACAGTTGCGCGGTGCAACCAGCATTAATGCCAGCGGCCGCTCACAGGCGCCGTTGTACATCATAGACGGTATTATTATTGATCCATCTATTTCAGGCAGCCCCATGGGGGATATCAGCCCTGATGATGTTCAAAGTATTGAAATTATCAAAGGCGCTGCCGGTGCCTCTGAATATGGTGCCCGGGCAGCAAACGGTGTGATTGCTATTACAACCAAACGCGGTTCTGAAATTGGATTGGGCCAAACCCGGTTCAATTACAAAATGGAACAAGGCTACAATGAACTGAATGGTTCAATTGAAACCAATGGATCCCATTTCTATAAAGTGGATTCTGCAACCGGATACTTTATTGATTCCGATTCTGGCGAGCCATACGATCCACGCGATGACACTAAAAATCCGGAACCGAATAATTATGCTGACAGTAGTTATGCTGTTGGTTACTACTTTGCTGACCAGCCTTATAAATATGTGGCTACAGGCGAACCAGGCGATGGTTCTCCCACGATGCTGCCAGACAATGGCGGGCGTCCTGGTTTTAATCACGTAGATCGTTTCTTTTCCGATGGAAATTTCACCAAACATAATTTTTCCATGAGTCGGAATGCTGAAAACTATAATGTTTTTGTCAGTCTTTCGAATCACTCAGAAGATGGTGTTTTTGGTGATTTCATCGACGGGTTTAATCGCAATACATTTCGGTTAAATACGGACGTGAAATTACCTTACGGCATCAAACTGGGATTTAGTTCCTTACTGTCAAAATCCCTTAAAGAAGAGGCCAATACAGGTGCTTTCTTTGATATCACCTTTTTTCCATGGGATGTGGATATTCTAAAGAAAGACCCGGATGGTGAATATTATATTCAGCCCGATCCTCGGAACCAAGAAGAAGCAAACCCCGTGTATCAAATTGCGAATAACGAACGGCTCAGTACGAGAAATCGCGCCCTGTTAGGCACCAATTTCAGTTGGTCTATTACTCCGCAATTTAAAGCGGTAGGCTCTATGAGTTTTGACCGTTCAGCCCGCCAATGGAAAAATTATTATCCCAAAGGGTGGCTAACCGTAGTACCGAGTCCCAATTATAACGATGGTAATCTGGGTAGATCAGCCACCAGCGAAGAAGCCATTAACGGTGATATAGGTTTAACCTATGCCACTCAAAGAGGGGATATGGATTTGATTGTCCGCGGTCGTTATAATTATGAATCATATAATTACAACTACAATAGCGGCAGTGCTTGGAAGTTGGCTGTTGGCGATGTTCCTCAGTTAGAAACCGGCACGGAGAAATCAGTAAACTCTTCCAATGAAATTGTGAATTCTGACGGTGCCAATGTGGGTGCCCAAATGGATTTCAAAGACCGCTATATTGTAGATGTGACGCTTCGTCAGGATCGCAGTTCTCTGTTTGGTCCAGAAAACCGGGTCAATAACTACTATAAGTTTAGCGGTGCCTACCGGATGAGTGAAGAAGGTTTCTGGGGTGGACTTCGAGGATTGTTTCCTGAATTCAAGGTGCGCTTTAGCCAGGGAACAGCTGGTGTGAGACCTGCCTTTTCTCAGCAGTATGAAACCTGGTCCGTGGCTGGTGGTAATATTTCTAAGTCAGTCCTTGGAAATAAAGAACTGAAACCGCAGACCACCACCGAAACTGAATATGGTATTGATTTCAGCATTATGGATCGTGTTTCTGTTGAATTCACCCAATCCAGCTCTATCAATGAAGATCAGCTTCTGCCTGTTCCTTTGGCCGGTTTTTACGGCTATAGTTCCCAGTGGCGGAATGCAGGTACGCTTGAAGCAGACGCAACAGAACTATCTATAAACGCATCTGTGATCAACACCAGGGATATGTCATTAACCATGGGGCTTAACTGGGATACTTATGATCAGAGGATTACGGAATTCGACATGCCGTCCTACTTGTATAGCGCCGGCGGACCTAAGGTCTTTTACATGAAAAATGAAACCCAATATGCATCTTTCTGGGGAACAAAATGGATCAGAGAAACCAGTGAGCTTCTTGCAGATGACCAGCAATATTCAAGCCAGTTTCAGATTAATGACGAAGGATTTCTGGTTTGGGTAGGCGAAGGCAATACCTATAAAGATGGAGTCGCCAAAACATTGTGGGGAAAAGCGAGCTCTGATATGAGTGCAACCTATAATTGGGGACGCCCCATCCAGTATGTTGATGTAGATAGTAAAACACCTAAACTCCATCAAATTGGTACTTCTGTACCGGATTTTGGCTATGCGTTCAACGTCAATTTCCGTTTTCAAGGCCTAAGGGTTTATGCCTTGTTTGACGGCCAAAGCGGCGGCAACATCTATAACCGTACCCGTCAATGGGGAGCCCGTGAAGCGGCCACCGGCGATGTGGATCAATATGGTAAACCAGATGGGCTGAAGAAACCCACAATCTATTATCGGGATCTTTATCATGTGAATGCACCGAATGATTTCTATGTGGAAGATGCTTCTTACACAAAACTGCGTGAACTGGCGGTCAAATTCAATGTGGCCAGCATGCTTGAAATGCGTGGATTTGGTATCACCGGATTAAACGTGGGTATTGTTGGTCGTAATCTGATCACATGGACGAATTATAGAGGCTATGATCCGGAAGTGGGTCGTGGCGGCGGTCAGCTTGGTTCTGCAGTGAATGCACGTGTGGATTCATATACATATCCGAACTACCGGACATTTTCATTCACAGTGGATATAGATTTTTAAGGAAAGGAGAGCATACATAATGAATATCATAAAGAAAATAACAAGTTTTGCATTAGTTGCTGTATTAGCCCTGTCTGGCTGTGCCGACCTGGATGTCAGCAATACCAATGCACCCGACCAATCACGTGCTCTTGCAAAACCCGAAGACGTTGAATCTTTGATTAAGAGTACGTTTTTAACCTGGTGGCAGGGAACGCACACAACCGGCGGTTCTTTTAACCCCGGTGTAATGGCAGATGCCAATACTTCCTCCTGGGGAAATTACGGCATGCGGGAGCTTTCTTCTGAACCCCGCGCTGCTGCGAATAATAGCCCCGCATGGAACTATGCCTATGCTTTAGAACAGCCTTGGTATAGTTGGTACGGCGCTATTTCTGCGGCGAAAGATGGCTTATCTGCAATCGCAGCAGGTCAAGAAGGTGGAAAAAACTTCTTAGCCGATGCCGATTCCGATACGAGAGCGAAAATATTCGCCAATTTCATCATGGGTATATCCAATGGGATGGTAGCTATTTACTATGACAAAGGGTTTTTGGTAAAGGAAGATACTGATTTCAGTAAAGAAATTAGTACCGTACCCTACGATGAACACATGGCGGGCGCCATTGTCATTTTAGATCAGGTCATCAGTGACTGTAATGCAAATGCGTCCATTGCCCTTCCGGAGGGTTGGCTGCAAATCGCCAACCTCACGCTGGGTGATCTTGGTAAAATAGCCCATAGTTTTGTTGCGCGTTTTAAAGCCGGTGTTGCACGAACGCGACAGGAACGTGGCGCTGCTGACTGGGCATCCATCAAAAGTCACGCTTCCCAGGGTGCGCCCATGGCGCCAGCGGGTGACGGTGATTACTGGTGGACCCGTACACAGTATTATACTGGAGTTTCCGCAAGTTGGGGACGTGCCGATTATAAAATGTTTGGTCCCGCTGATAAATCCACTGGTTATGCGGGGTGGCTGGGAGATGGTTCTGATGCAACCATCGCTGGGCGTAAAGCCTATTCAATGGAAACAGATGATGCCCGAATTACAGGCCCACTGGATGCCGACGGACTCCAGACCCAGGGACTATATGGTAAAAATGAGTATCGTACTCGTTTAATTGCATCTCGCGGAACCTATCATCAGACTTATTATTTGTTCAATAGAACACGCGACTATGCTGTTGCCCAAGGACTTGTGGGCCCTATGAAGGATATTAACCAGTCTGAGTTGGACCTGCTTCAGGCGGAAGCAGCGCTTCGTTCCGGTGATGCAGCTGGGGCTGCAACACTCATTAACAATACCCGTGTTGGTAATGGCGCCTTAACGGCCGCCGCCGCCGGTGATGGGATTGGTTCTGTATCTGATGCAGCCAATGCACTTGATGGCGGTTCCTTATGGGCCAAGTATAAATATGAAAAGATCATAGAAGGATGTCTCCAG
>CATMBH010000063.1:0-7209 GCA_950063985.1 uncultured Fidelibacterota bacterium | reverse complement strand
GTTTAATCCATGATGTACAAGCCCCCTGTTTTCATCTTTAATTGGGACAACATCTGCAGCAATGCCCAATGTGATCAAGGGTATGATTTCTTCATAATCGGTTAATGGTATGTTTAATTCGTTTCCAACTGCCGTGATTAATTTAAAGGCAACTCCCCCACCGCAGAGACCTTTGAATGGATATTCGCAATCTTTCCTTTTGGGATTCAGAATTGCATGAGCTTTCGGCAGTTCTGTATCTGTGGTATGATGGTCTGTAATAATAAGATCAATATTTTGTTCGTTAGCAAAATCCACCTGTACGAATGCATTGATTCCACAGTCGCACGTAATGATAAGATCAATGCCAATATCTTTAGCGACTTCAATTCCATGATAAGATAAGCCATATCCTTCTTTTTCCCGATCTGGGATATAATAGGTTACATCTGCACCAAATTTTTGAAATGCTAAATAAAGAGCGGCTGCCCCCGTTGTACCATCAACATCATAGTCACCAAAAACCATAATAGGTTTGCCTGATTTGATATTTTTTAAAACGCGTTCAACTGCTTTATCCATATCCTGCATTAGATAAGGATTATGGAGCATATCTAAATTTGGAGTAAAAAAGGGACGTGCCAGATTCGGGTTCAGGATGTTTCTATTCGCTAAAACTCTGGCAATGACTTCCGATGTACGGAATGCCTTTTTAACGGAACTGACTGTGTTCTGATTAGGATTTAATAAAGACCAACGCATAGTAAATATATAAAGGAATTATCTGAGCCGGCTTATAAGCCGAGTTCTGTTCCTCCCAACAAATAAGTTTGATGAGAAGCAGTGGTCATTCCTCTGGACCCAACGTTGCCGTCGGGTTCTAGCGATCTACCCGCCCCTGATAACGACGCGAACAACGTCTCGGAGTCTATTCGATCTTGCACCGGATGGGGTTTACCAAGCTCCCGACATTACGGTCGGGACTGGTGGTCTCTTACACCACCGTTTCACCCTTGCCTTAATAGGCGGTATACTTTCTGTTGCACTTTCCATATTCCGACATCAAAGAAGCCGGGACTCCTCCCGTTAGGAGGCATCCTGTTCTACGGTGCCCGGACTTTCCTCTCCGAACCGCTCTTGACACATGTGTCAAGACAGTTCAGAGTAACCACTCAGCCGACTCAGATTTTCAAATAACAGTTAAATTTACTGTATTTATGAAAAATAAGGAAAATCATTTATTGTTTGCCGGCCAATACAGAAACCGGCTGCAGACATCACAGGATTGCAGGATTTTATTCTGCTTTAATTCAGCAATTTTTTGTGGCGGAACTATGGATCCGCAGCCCCCACAGGATGAACCAAACGTTTCCACAACAGCCACGCCGTCCCGGGCTGCAAATACGCGATCATATTTTGTAATAACAGGAGCTGATAAATCTTTTATGATATCAGATCGTTCTGCTACAAGACTATTTTTCTTTTCTGAAGATTCAGTTAACAACGATTCTAATTTTGTTTTCCTATTATGGAGATCTTTAGTCAATGATTCTAAATTATTTTCCCGTTCTTCTGTTTCACCGATGAGGTTATCCTTTTCTTCAACCAGTTCGAGTTCTTTCGTTTCAATATTATTTAATTTTTCTTTCCGAAAATCTATTTCATGAGATATCGCGTCATATTGCCTGTTTGTTTTTACCAAGAATAATTGATCTTTCAATTTATCTATTTTACTTGTGAGATCCTGTACCAGTAAATCTTTTTTAGAGACCTCAAGATCAATTTCCTTCATTCGATCTTTACGTTGATTAATATCTTCTTTTAGTTGTTGTTCCTCTTTGGTCAGTTCTTCAACTTTTACAGGCAAATCACCCAGCAATTCACTGATTTCCAGTAATTGGGTATCAACATCCTGTAATTTGACCAATGAAGATGTTGCATTCATTTAATGATTCCTATTCAGATACAAAAAATGCACCTGTGCAGGTGCATTTGAAAATCGGTTGGGGAAAATGTCCCGAAATGTTCGTATTGTGCTCAATTGAGAACATCCCTTTCTCTTCGGATTATCATTTTCATACAGTCTGTAAATTTAAACATATTTCATGTTATTATAAATAACCCATTTTCTTAATTCTTGAAATAATTTCATCTACAAGGATTTCAGGCGCAACGCCTGCAGACGTGATTTTAATTTCCGAATTTTCCGGTTCTTCATAGGGATCATCTATGCCTGTAAATTGTTTTAGCTTACCTTCCCGGGCTAAAGCGTATAGGCCTTTCACATCCCGTTCTTCACAGATTTCGAGAGATGTATCCACGTATACTTCAATATATCCACCCAGAGGGTATATTAATTCACGGTTGAACCGGCGATCTGATTTATAGGGTGCAATGGGAGCGCAAAGGGCAATACCGCCGTTTTTGGTGATTTCACTGGCTACAAACCCGATGCGTCGTACATTCAATTTGCGATGTTCCTGAGAAAAGCCCAATTCACTCGATAAATGTGTGCGGACAATATCACCATCCAAAAGTGTTACAGGACGGCGGCCATCTTCCATGAGTTTGACCAAAAGCCCATTTGCCAAGGTTGATTTTCCAGAGCCTGAAAGCCCTGTAAAAAAGACAGTAAAACCACGCTTTTCCAGAGCTGGACGAAAACGCCGCAGTTCAGCTACCACTTCCGGATAGGAAAACCATTCCGGGATTTTTTCATCATTGCGGAGACGCTTACGCAGATCCGTTCCGGAGATCATCTTGAATACAGTATTTTCTGTTAATTTATCTTTGGGGATATATTTATCTTTTTCAGGTATATACACCATTAACCTGAAGGGAACCATCTTGATACCAAGTTCTGTTTCGTGTTCGCGTAATAAATCTTGGGCATCATAGGGGCCATAGAACGGCTGGCCATCTTTTCCTGCTCCGGGACTGGCATGGTCACGGCCGACGATGAACATATTACAGCCGTAATTTTTACGAATAATGGCATGCCACAGTGCTTCCCTAGGACCGGCCATACGCATGGCCAAGGGCAATAAGCTCAACATGGCTGAATTTTCAGGATATTTTTTCAGTACATACTTATAACAGCGCACACGTGTATAATGATCCACATCGCCCGGTTTTGTCAAGCCAACAACAGGATGAATCAATATTTTAGCATCATGTTCTTCTGCCGCGCGCTTGGTTAATTCTACATGGGCCCTGTGCATGGGATTGCGTGTCTGAAAGGCGACAACATTATCCCAACCGTTTTGCTCGAACAATTCCCTAACTTTATGAGGAGTATGGCGCAAATCTTTATAATCGTACTGCTTGGGCAGCATGAGCCCTTTTACCGGTCCACCTACGTATATTGGGTTTGATTCATTTAACAGGTAATTGACCGCTGGATGGCCTTCATCTGTTGTTAATAATACTTTATTGGCTTCTTCTGTTTTATCTGGCTGCCAGATGGATTCAACGGACATTGCAGCGATGATAAATCCTTCTTTATCCTTGAGTGTTATTTCAGCAGTTATGCTTATTCCATCAGCAAAATCTGCGGTTACATCCAATGTGATAGGTATAGGCCAGATTGTGCCATCCTGCAAGCGCATATTATTCAGCACCGCATTATAATCGGCTTCATTCAAAAATCCAGTTAGCGGTGAAAAGCCGCCATTGAGAATCATTTCCAAATCACAAATCTGGCGATCATTCAGTGTCCAGGATGAAAATGATTTTGTTTCTTGTTTTAATGCTGCCGATGCATCGGAATCCACGACCAAATAATGGAGTTTTCCACCGTGTGGTTCAATAAGTGACATAATATTTTAAAATGAATTTTTAATAATTGGTTTCAAAAAGGGCCGAAAGTTATGAAGAAAAAGAACATAACTAAACGAATCCTTTTATGTTTATAAATTATGTTCAATGAAAAAGGTGGTTTTCGTTTTATTTGCTATGATAAGCGTTCTGTACTTCATTCAGTATAGCTGGTTTCCTGCTGCTGATACCGCAAACTCTCTATCAAAATTACATAAGGTTTTAGAAGACAGTTCTAATTTAGCTCATGAAGATTTGTATCAGGAAGAATTACAAAAATTAGCTTTTCGATTACAACAGGAACCCTATTTACAATTGAACCAGCGCTACAGTCGTAAAATACTTGCTTCTGCGACAGCTAAAAATGAAACCGATGAAATTGTTCATGCTGAACAGACTGTCATGAAAACCGTTATTTCACGTGCAAAAACATTAAAATACACCATTCAGCGTATTGAACAATTATCGGGATCATTTAAACAGGCAAAAATATATGCTACCGTAAATGGGAGCGATAAAACAGCGCTACAGAAATTATGCCAGCGTATTCGGGAACAATATGTTGAATTCAACAGTTTGGTTATTTGTTTATACAGTGAAACTGAAGCTGGAATAGGTCTAGCTAAAGGATATAATGACCATTTTTCTCAACAGGATATTTTAAATGCATGGCTGGTTTTTTATTCATATCACCCTGTCGAGGGTGATTATTTTGACGATGAACCAGGAAAATACTGGGAGTCATAATCCCAAAATTTCATATTGTATTAAGGTTATAAAATTTTAGCTTTATTTTTTATGACATATAGTTAATTTCACTTTTTATCATCCGAGGAAAAGCATGCGGTCACTACTTATAATATGTTTGTTTATTTTGCTTGCTGTGCCTGCTACTGGCATGGCTTTAACCCCAGACACGGTGCAGACAGCGGCTGACCAGGACCCTTGGCTGGCCTATGACAAGGTACTTCATTTCGGCATTAGCTGTTCCCTAGTGCTCAGCACCCAGTATGTATTTGAAAATAAACTGGATATGAACCGAGAAACTGCGCTTCCTGCAAGTGTAGCTGTTTCCGCAGTTAATGGAATAATAAAGGAATACTGGGATAAACGGAACGGCAGTTTTTTCAGCAAGCGTGATTTGTTAGCCGATGCGGCCGGGATCTTGGTCGGAATGCTTATCATTGTTTTATAGCGATACCGCTGGGGACGTAGTTCTTAAAGTACTTCTTGATTGTATAATTAATAATAAATAATCTGACTCGACAACTAATAGGTAGTTACTCAGGTAGTTGCCCTAGATATCGTCGGAAAGGACAAAATGACGATCCGGAGCTATTGATGGAAAAAAATGATTACCATATGTGGTTGCTGTGTTCATAATTCTAGGCAGTAATTTTGAATATTAATTATACCATGTGTTTTATAGTAACTACCTAAGTAACTACCTTCATTTTATTGACGATCATTATAAAATATACCAATTAGGAACTCACTATAAATAAACTTATTTAATGGGTCAATAAATACATCATTTATGTGGTAGTTATAAAAGTAGTTGGCACATTAATTTGATATATGTACATTCAAACAGCGAGGTAAGAATTTATTCTCTTTAATAATAACATTAACAGACATTTGTACGCATGAGCAGCATTTATCGTAAGGGCGGCTGGGATGGTTATTATTATTACCAGACCTATGTCTATAATCCAGAGACAGGGAAAAAGGATAAACGCATTTTTCATTCACTTGGTACCAGAGAACTTGCCGAGGCAGAAATACAACAGGCCGAACTGGACATCAAGTATGAACAACAAGAACAGGTGGGTCAAACCAAATCAAGATTCGCTTTTCTAGCGCAAAATAAGCGGACTATTGCACTGGTTGCGGGTACTGCTATGATTACGGTCTTTATCGTGAACTTTTTTCAAACCGACCCAGTGCCGCAGAAAACACTCAATAAACAATTTGTAACACCAGCTGCAATACCGGAAGAAGTAATAGTGCAAACTCTTGTAAAAGAAACAGCCCCTGATCCAAAGCAAGAAGAAACAAAAGAAGAATCGCTTACCATAGTATCCAAATCCGTACCTGAACCGAAACTGGTAAAACCCAAACTAACCATCCCCAAGCACACCGTGGTACGGGTGGAAAGTATCTCCAGCGTTTTTAAACAGGGTAAGGTATATGTCACCGTCGATGAAAAGGCCAGCACAGAAAGGCTGCGATTACTCTGTAAAAACTTAACGAAACAGTATCCAGAATTTTCCAATATCGTAATATGTTTATACGCCAGCAGCGCGGTTGGAATCGCACTAGCCAAAGGTACAGAAACGAATTTCAGTGTGAAAGAGCAGAAAAAGGCTTGGCTGGTCTTGTATTCCTACAACCCGGTGGAAGGGGATTATTTTGATGATGAACCAGGTGAATATTTAGGTTCTTGAGATGTGGAAAATTTTATAGTGTGTAATCATTATATCATTTCAGCTATATGTTTTCAGAACAGTGAAAAATTAATTATTAATAACTTGAGGTAAGGCATGCGTTATATATTGAATATCATATTAGCGATTTCTTTTGTATTTGCTCAAGATGCAGCAGAAATCAAAAAGAGAATCAAGGAATCGGGTCTTTCCGAATCACAGATTCGTCAGATGGCCAAGCAGCGGGGTATGACCAATGCAGAAATTGATGCCAAGGCCAAGGAGTTGGGCTTGGGAGATAAAGCCGCCGAAGGTCAGGTTACTCAACCCACCATTGAAGATATTCCAGAAGTTGGTGCGGAAGATGTGAGCATTCAGCTTCCTGAAACAACTGAACAAGGAACTATTCAGGAAGATGAACAACCACTGGAAACTATCGAGTCAAGCATAGAAGATTTTGTCGAACAGGAAGGATTGGATATTGTTGAGAGTGAAGAATTAGATATTGTTGAGGATAATTTAATTCTTGAATCTAAAGGCCCGCCGGGCCGGCAAGCTGTTAACTATTATGGTTACAATATTTTTCAGAGGGATCCCGCGGTATTTCAATCATCTGTTTTCGGTGCTGTAGACCCGGATTATAACATTGGGCCCGGTGATGAAATCATTTTCATGCTTTGGGGAGAAACCCAATTCCGCCAAGTACTTACTGTAGATAGAGAAGGGTTTATCTTCATCCCAGAAGTGGGTCAGGTATTTGTGAATGGTCTGACCATGGATCTGCTGGAATCAAAATTATTCAAAGTATTATCACAAAGATATTCAAGCCTCATTCGTTCCAATGGCGGCAGTGCTACAACTTTTTTGGATATCAGTTTGGGGAATTTGCGTCCTTTACGAGTCATTGTTCTTGGGGAAGTTGCCCAACCTGGAGCATACCAATTAAGTCCTTCCACTACTCTTTTTTCAGCCCTATACTATTTTAATG
>CATMBH010000062.1:0-7254 GCA_950063985.1 uncultured Fidelibacterota bacterium | reverse complement strand
CTGAAGTGGATATTTTAAGACGAACAGTACGCCCTGTTTTTACTTTCATATTTGGTTTTGGATATTGGTCTACAACTATTCCTTCAGCAACTTTATTCGTGTACATGGTATCACTCACAATGGCACGAAAATCTTCAGCTTCTATCATGGCGATGGCTTCTTCCAGTGTTTTTCCTTGAACATCCATGAGGTATTGTCCTGTATTATGGCGTGTATACATCGGCATGATAATATATTCGAATAAAATAACAACCACAAAGGATATAGCTCCAAAAGCTGATAAGTACTGTGTGAGTTTATTATTCAGATCCATTAATTAATTTGACAGCAAACATTCCATCCGTTTTGCTTTCCGAAGGGAAGGGTGCCAAAGCACCTCTATTATCCAGCCAACTGTCAGGAATGATGTTTGTTTCCATATCCATATAAAAATTAGTATTTAATTTAAGAAAGGCATCAACCACACCCCAATTTTCTTCCGGTTCAATCGAACAGGTAGAATAAATTATTCTTCCAACTGGTTTAAGAAACTGGCTCATATGATTCAATATATTGCCCTGCAGTGCAACAAATTCGTTCATTTCATTTTGAGACCTTCGCCAGCGAATATCGGGTTTTTTTCCAATCACCCCTGTTCCAGAACATGGTGCGTCGATCAATACCGCATCAGCAATGGGGTATTGATCTTTTGAAGCATCTTTTACATCAACAGCAATATTTTCAAAAGTTGGTTCAAATTTTTCCAGTCTGTCTGCTCGACTGTCTGAAACATAAAGTTTACCATCACCAGCCATTAATTCAGCAGTGTAAGCAGCTTTCGTCCCGGGTGCCGCACATACATCCAGAATAGTTTCTCCTGGTTTAGGATCAAGTAATTCAACGACCATTCCTGATGCTCTATTTTGAACACCGACTTTTCCAGCAACTATCAAAATATTCAATTCGGCCATATTGCGCTGCACTTTGTAAAAGATTTCTGAATTGTTCCATAGTTCAATATTAATATCATGCTCATCACAAAATGAATTCAACTCTTCATGGCTCAACTGTGAATCATTCCGACGAATATCCATTTTAGGTTTTTCATTAAAATATTTTACTAATGCGATTGTTTTATTGCTCCCAAACTGTTTTGTCCATTTTTCCCAAAGCCATAAAGGATATGAGTGCCATGTATTTAATTCACAGTTATCGGGTTTACTTATACTATTCAATTCAGTCGTTTTTCTTAAAATCGCATTTGTCAATTTCCCCGGACCATTTCCCAAGGTTCTTTTAGCAATTTCAACATAAGCATTAACAGCTGCGTATGCCGGTGTTGTTTCATCCATAACAACTTCATACAAACCAGCGCGTAATACGTTTTTCAATTCTGGCTGCATCTTCTGATTGGGTTTATTTAAAAGTCCATTCATCCAATGATCCAAGCGGCCTCTCCAGCGAATAACATCATTGGTTATTGCTGTGAGCCGCTGGCGATGAATGCCAGCGATATCGTGCTTTTTACAATACACATCACGAATATTTTTTAATTGACCGTTTTTTTTGTCAAAAATAGTAAGAACATTAACTGCGTGCCTGCGCAGTGGATCCATATCAGCCTAAGCAAGTTCCAACTTCGAATTGCACACCACGCAGAAAATCACCAGTACTCATACGCCGTTTACCTTCCAATTGTACTTGCAACACAATTAATTGGCCAGCACCTGTTTGGATAGAAAAGTACTTCTTTTCAATTATTGAAATTTCTCCTTTATTTAGAGCAGAATTTTCTTTAATGAATTCTGTTTCAAATATTTTCAGGCCTTTTCCTGATAATAAAGTATGGACACCTGGTGACGGAGTTAATCCACGAATGAGATTATGAATTTCCTGCGCTGATTTTTGCCAATTGATTATGGTCATTTCAGCTGAAATTTTTCGAGCTGTAGTAGCTTTAACATCATCTTGAGCATATGGATTTAAATTTCCTTTTTCAAACTCGTCCATCGTTTCGACCAATAATTCAGCTCCAGCATTACTCATTTTTTCTGCAAGAGATCCATAATTGTCATCTTGATCGATTGCGATCTTTTTCTGCTGTAGAACATTTCCAGTATCCACTTTGGGCTGAAGGATGAATGTCGTTAATCCTGTTTCACTGTCACCATTAATTAATGACCATTGAATTGGGGCAGCGCCACGGTATTTTGGTAATAGAGATCCATGTAAGTTAATGGATCCCTTTGCGGGAATAGCGATTATTTCTTTTGGTAGTATTCGATAAGCGACAACCGTAAAAACATCAGCATTCAATTTTTGTAGATTCTGTATTGTATCTTCAGAATTGAGGTTATCGATTTCCATCACTTTAAGGTTTAAATCTTCAGCACATTTTGCCACAGGTGTATTTATATGTTTTCTTCCCCTACCCGCTGGTTTTGGAGGATTAGTAACCACGGATAAAATTTCATGATTGCTTGCAGCAAGTTTTTTCAAACTCGGCACGGCAAATTCCGGATTCCCCATGAAGACTATTTTCATTTATATACCTATAAAAATAAACCTTCCAGGAACCCCCGAAAGGTTTGCATAAAAGACTGGATAAAAGATTGAACTATAAAACGAAAGATTCCTTACGATCTTTTGGTGTTTTCTTTTGTTTAGATTCTTTCTCAATCTCTTTCAATTGTTTTTTCACCTGCATGCGTACTATCGGACTAACTCTATCGATAATTAAAATACCGTTTAAATGATCAATCTCATGCTGGATTGCACGACCTAGTAATCCTGTGAATTCTTCTTCTTTTTCATTTCCATCAATGGTTTGATATTTAAATTTAATGAATTCAGGGCGTTTTACTTCCAAGCGTACTTCAGGGATTGAAAGGCATCCTTCTTCAAAGACTGAATCTCCCCAGCTGTCTGTAATATCACCGTTCACGAATGTATGTGTATCATCAGTTTCTACTGTATGAGACACATCAATTACCATTAAATTCAAATCAACTCCGACCTGGTTGGCCGCCAGTCCGATACCTTCTTCTTCATACATTGTATCAAACATATCATCAACAAGTATCGGCAGATTTGAAAAATCAGTGACCTTTGCACATTTCTTGCGGAGCATCGGATCTCCATACTTTATGACTACCATTAATGCCATCCGGCCTAGGCTTTTATTTGTGTATCTTCTTCAGTTACGTTACCTGCAAGCCCGGCTACTGCTGTTTTATTTACAGTGATATTCATATTCTTGTCTACTTTCAAGACTACAACCTTGCCATTGTTTTTAATTCCAGCAACGCTGCCATGAATTCCGCCAATTGTGATCACTCGATCACCTTTTTTTATATTGTCCAGCATCTGCCGTTTTTCCTTTTGGCGTTTTGATTGCGGTCGTATCATTAGAAAATAAATGACTGCCATAATGAGGATAAAAGGCAAAAACGCAGCGAAACCACCGCCGCCTTGTCCTTCGGGTGCTGAGAATGCAAATAGAAAGTCCAATTATAACTCCTGTATATTAGTCGAAAAATTACCGCGAAATTGATACCGATTCAAAAAGCATTATAGAGGTAATGAAATTTGAATCGAAGTTCCCCTACCCTCTGCAGAATCAATTATTTCTATCTTTCCAGAGTGAAGTTCTTCAATGATCCGCTTGACTAGAGATAATCCCATACCCCATCCTTGAGATTTACTACTGAAGCCAGGACGAAAAATGTTTTTGTGATCTTTCCTGGGGATACCTTTTCCATTATCAATTATACTGATAAGAATATTCCCACTATTACTGCTGCTTTTTAGATCAATCATTCCCTGATCGTGATCAATGGCGTCAATGGCATTCTTGATCATGTTTTCAAGTGCCCATGAGATCAAAATACTGTTTCCATTTATCTCTAGTGATTTTTCAACATTATTATTTATTTGAATATTTTTACCAATTGAAGGCAGACGATGGTCAAGATATGTTATAACATTTTCGATGACTTTTGATAAATCAAAGGATTCCATCTTTGCCTCAGAACCCATTTTGCTGAAGCGATCGACAATTTGTTCCAACCGTTTGAGATCTGTAGACATTTCATCTAATATTACATTAATCTTTTTAGGATCGTTTTTTAAAATGTCGATCCAACCCATGAGTGCTGAAACAGGCGTCCCCAATTGATGAGCGGTTTCCCTAGCCATGCCCACCCAGATATGTCTTTTTTCACTGTTTCTGATTAAAGTGAAGCCTGCAAACCCCAAAATGATAAAAATGGCTACAGCTCCTATTTCAAGGTATGGCAGCCATTGCAAGCGGTTGATGAGGATAGAGTCGCCATAATACAAGAAACCTATATTTAAAACTTTTTCAGTATTATTATCGACAAACTCCAGAGGGATTGGCCTATTCTGTTCCGCCATAGTTTGTTGATGTTTTAATAATTGATCTTGATTTAAACCTTCAGGTAGGTTTTTTGAATAGATAGGTATATGGTTAGGGTCAGAATAAATAACAGGGAACTGTACTTTCTTGATAATTTCATCAAAAACAAAACTCAAATTGGCATCTGACACATCTCTGACTGTGGCAGCTATTATTTCCGCATATAACTGAACGATCTCCAAGTTATCATCCCGCAGTTTATTCACAATAGATTGTGAATACATCAGCAGCGATGCAATCAAAACAACGCCCATCAGGAACAAGCCCCCTTTGATGTTTACGGAATGTTTATAAATCTTCATGATTTTTTACTTTTGCTATAAACGCCTGCGCCAATGAGCCCTAAAGCGATCACCAAAGAAATCCCGGAAATCATTTTCCCTTTATTGAACGATGAGCGATCATAAATGAACTCAACAGTATGCTCACCCGGAGGTATTACAACACCTCTTATAAGTTTATTTGTTTCAATTGTTTCTGCAGTTAATCCATCAATTGTGCATTTCCAGCGTACCGGATAATAAACTTCACTCACGACAAGAAATCCCGAATCTTCACAGTCAACATCAATTTTTAGATAATGGAGTGATCTTTCAATATTTTTGACAGTCCCTTTAGTATAATCTCCGGTTGCTTCATTATCATCCGTTTTTATATATGCAACGTCTTCAGGAGTAAAATTCTCTTCATTGATCATCGGCCATAGTTGATCGTCTGTTTTTGCTTCTACTTTTCCAATAAACCACGCTCTTGGTAGAGAATCTTTTAATTTATAAACTATCGTTGGCATTACACCTCTACCCGTACGCATCTTGCCATCAAACACCTTATCTACTATAGGAAAAGGGACTTCCTGTAGACTAATGAGATATTGAACATTCATCATTTTCATCAGAGCAAAAGAACTGATATTTTTTGTTCGCTGTATAAAATCATTTGTCAACTTTAGTTTTGCCGGATGGTAGCCACCCACTGATTCCAATCCAAAAGCTCGAAAACGTGATTCACCAAACAAATTCCCGACTGGATAGATTCTAAAATCACCTTTTTGTTGTTTTAGATAATTAATAACAGGATCCGGTTCAAAGTAACGATTGACTGTTTTTGTTTCCATGGTAGCAGCCGAACGGCCGGAAGATTTTGTAGGATGAATAATCCGCTGACCTACATTAGTAATATCCAAAATAGCTATCAAAACAAGCACTACCATGAATATGTTTTTTGATATATTACGTTGAATCCACATCCATATTGTTCCCAGTCCAAGAGCTACCCATACGATCAGCATCCAGGCATCTTTCGTCCAAATATCCAGTCTCAAGTTATTGATCGCTCTAACAGCATTTGGATCGCGAGTACGTGGTTGAGTAAAACTGCTTTGGAGTGACGATTCAATTGCACCTGAACCAAGAACAAGGACCAATAACCACACACCATAAAATCCCGCAGTTATCCAAAACCATTGGGGTACATTTTTTTCTTTCAAATCGGACAACGCATCCAAACCAAATGCAGCTAAAACTGCTGTATTGAACTGAACCAGGATCAGGATCATGGCCGGGACGCGGAATTTGTTAAAATATGGAAATACATCGTAAAAGAAATCATAAATGAGACTGAAATGTTTCCCAAATGAAATCAGCAATGCCAGAATAGCAGTTCCTGCGAGAAACCATGATAAGAATTCTTTTCGATGTGCTGCAAAACCATAAAGAGCCAGTAAAAGGATAATAATACCCAAATAATTGGGATAATCTGTAAAGGGCATAAATCCCCAATACGTCTGGCCACCAAATCCAAAAGCAGAGGGTAGAAAAAATGTTAACATTTCTTTTGGATGAAATGACCAGCTTGTTGCATAATTATAATCGGCACCACCCCCAATACCTCCGCCACGGACAGAAAATGGTGTGTATTCGATGGATGGCAGATAAATGAGCAATGCAATCCCTATACCTAATAATGCGGCCATTAAAAAGCTTCCGAGGCCAATTAGTTTAGAATTTTTCTCTTCTGTATTGCGAAAATTCCAAAGAAATGTAAAAAGCACATAAGCTCCGACGAGCATCCATGTGTAATAAGCGATCTGTGCATGGGCTCTCTGGAGTTGAAAACCCATCAAGATGGCCAAAACGCCCATATTGCATAATGTTGGTTTCTCGATGATCTTTACGGTCATCCACATGATCCACGGCAGATAGGCTGCTGTCATCATTTGACTGCCATGGCCAAAAACAACCATGGTTAACATATAGGGAGTCAACATAAAAGCTGTACCGCCTAAAAACGCTGAAAATTGGGAAAGTTTTAAAGAGCGCAAGAACACAAAGCCACCTAATCCTGTGAATAATAGGTGAACCAATTGAGCGAATAAGCCTTTGATGAATAATAAATTTAATAATATTGCCGGAAAGTATAACTGACTTATAAATGTAAAAGCTTCAGCAGTTGGCATTCCTGAAAAGATCCAAGGCTGCCACAGTGGAAATTCACCTGTTTTAGCATAAACATTATTAAGAGCTATCCCTGCAGACTTGGGGTTTAATGTATCGGGTGATCCAAATACCTGTCCCTGGAAAATGACATGATAGAAAAGGATACAAATCAAGCCCAGCATTAACGTAACAGCAATGATTGCAGGATGTTTCCAGTCTATTTTCACGATTTTTTCCTATTGGTTATCATAACGATTCCTGACCATATTTTTCTATCATCAGCATCAAATCTCAGCAACCATAACATTGTAAAAAAGGATAATAATCCAACAAGTGTAATGATGATCAATGAAGTAATTGTATGCAATGGCAATACCACAGGTTTGATATAAATCAATACTG
>CATMBH010000061.1:0-7342 GCA_950063985.1 uncultured Fidelibacterota bacterium | reverse complement strand
TTTTGAAGAAGGGTTGATCTTTGACTATTTGACAGATATCAATGGATACTATGGATTAGATGTAATTAGCCTTGGTGAGCAATGGCCATATTGGGTCCTTGGCATCTATGAAGCTGAAGATTCAGATGAAGAGCTAGTCGGCTTGGTGGATAGTGTCGTTGTTAATTCGGGTGATTCCCTGGAAATTAATCTCGTTCTACAGGTTATCACTTACGATGGTTCCATTTATGGCGAAGTAACTTATGAGGGAGAGCAGCTAAGTGGCATTGCAGTCAAGGCAGAAAATGTCTGGACTGGTGACTATTTTGAGACTTACAGTGATGAAGATGGCTACTATGAGATGGGTGTCACCAATGGCGAATATGAGGTTTGTGCCTATTACTGGGTGGTGGAAGATGAACTGTGTGAAGATATATATGTAGACTCGAATGAAGTTGAAATTAATTTTGATTTTGAAGATCAGCCTTTGGAGGGTTTAATCAATTATTACGGTAATTTCCGTTTTTTCTGGACAAATGATGGTCTTCATTTTGCTGGACAATGGCCGGTGGCCAGTGATGCTGTAAGACAATATCTGTCATATGGCGGTATGATTACATTGGCTTATGAAGATGGTAATATTCTGCTGGGAGGATTTATTGACGATAACTGGATACCTGAAAATGATGGAATATATACTTTTGTTGAAAATGAAATAGAATTCATTAACAGGTCGATGACGGATGAAGGGACCGGTATAATTGCTGAACAAGTAATTGCTTCCCACGGTTATGAAAATTTTACAGTCGTATTAACTAGAATAATCAATGGAAGCGATGCAGAATTGAATGATGTGCGAATGGGTTA
The DNA here is from genome assembly GCA_950063985.1 of uncultured Fidelibacterota bacterium. Classification (GTDB taxonomy): domain Bacteria; phylum Fidelibacterota; class Marinisomatia; order Marinisomatales; family TCS55; genus UBA2126. Next base: position 6,496 of record CATMBH010000061.1, on the reverse strand, counting down.
TTTTATGAATTGGGACGTGGCCTATACGGAAGGTGGTCCTGAAGATTTCGCAGAAGATGATTTAGCTGGTGTCAGGACAATTGAAGTGCCCCATCCGCTCTTAACTGTGATGATACCGGTAAAGATTAGTTATATGATGGATGATGACGGTAATAATGGCCAATCCTCCGGCTATGTAGGCTTTGCAACAGTGCCTCAATGGTTGGAGGAACCAGTACATATTTCCATTGATATGGATGAAGACCTGGATGATTTTCTGGCCATTTTAGAACAGGAGAATGATGATGATAATGAAATAGATCCGGCCGATTATGCCACGCTGCAAATGCTGGATTTATATGATTTTTTTCCAGGAGATACTGCCCATTTTACCACATTGATTTTGGCTGCTGAAACCCTGGAGGGACTTGATAACCAGGCTGAACTAGCCATGCAGCGACTGTTTGACCTTACCATCCTGGGTATTAATGATGATAATCAAATTCCATCGTCTTTTGCTCTTCACCAAAATTATCCTAATCCATTTAATCCCACCACAACCATTCGCTTTGATTTACCGGAGGCAGCCCATGTTAAACTGGATATTTATAATATTCTTGGTCAGCCAGTAGCCACAGTGGTCAATAGACACATGCAGCCGGGATACCATACTGTACACTGGAACGGTATAAATGATACGGGTAATTCATTAGCATCGGGCTTGTATATTTATCAGATTACAACTGGGAATTACCACGCAGTAAAAAAACTTGTATTATTAAAATAAATCAATTTAAAAGATGGAGCATAAAAAAATAGGCATTGGTTTGCCTTTTCTTTTATATGGAGAGTTCTTCTCATTATATTCTATTCAATTCATGATACAATTTATCTATGTCTGACCTCCTGTCGGGACTTCTCCAGGAATCCATCAGCGGCATTGCTCTGGGCTGCATTTATGCTCTTATCGCGTTAGGTTTTACACTTATTTATAAAGCCACTGAAGTAGTGAATTTTGCCCAGGGTGAAATCATGATGGTCGGGGCGTACGTAAATTTCTTTTTTGTAACTCAATTTACCGGAATGGCTGGTGGATTGAATGGCTGGGTATTTCTGGCAGCACTTTTAAGTTCAATTCTTTTCGCAGTTTTATTTGGCATTATTTTGGATTATATCATCAACCGTCCATTAAAAGATGCACCGGTGTTTTCAATCATCATGGCAACCATCAGTTTGGCCATTATTCTTCGTTCCCTCACAGCTATGATCGCTGGCCCTATAAGCCTGGTTCCTGTTTCTCCCTTTGGTGACAGCACGATAAAAGCAGGAGGGATTGTTATATCTGTATTGGATCTAGCCATAATTATTTGTGCCATCATACTTATGGGATTGTTCTTTTTCTTTTTCAATAAGACCCGCTGGGGCATTGCTATGAAGGCCACTTCGGCCGATTCTGAAGCAGCCCAGCTCATGGGTATTCCGGTAAAACAGGTATATCGCATGGTGTGGGTATTTGCAGCAATTGTCGGTGTAATCAGTGGTGTTTTGTTGGCGCCGCGCATGGCGCTGCTAGATACAACCATGAGCTTCCTGGGATTAAAAGCGTTTCCGGCTGCAATCCTGGGTGGTTTCGGCTCTATACCCGGAGCGGTTGTAGGCGGTATTATCCTGGGAATTATAGAAACAGTAAGCATGGGTACACTTTCATTCCATTTCGCATGGATAAAGGAGATTAATGATATTATCGTTTGGATTGTTTTAATTGCGGTACTGATGATACGACCTGACGGTTTATTTGGCATAGCAAAGGTGAAGAGGGTTTGATGAAAGGCCGTTATGTAGATGAAAACCTGAAGTGGATTCCCATTTTAATTATTGCAGTCTATCTTTTTCCATTTCTGCTTAAGAGCGCCACCTTTAGTTATAAATATTACCTGTATATCTTGAACATGGCTGGCATTTATATCATCCTCACTGTGGGTTTGGACCTATTGAGCGGTTTTACAGGCTTGATGTCTTTGGGCCATGCTGCATTTTTAGCCATTGGTGCTTATACATCTGCAATATTAGTCGACCAGGCAGGATTGCCTTTTGAGCTTTCGTTAATTATTACGCCCATTATTGTGGGATTGTTTGGTTTTGTGATTGGTTTTCCCGCATTGCGCATTGAAGGTATGTACCTGGGGCTGACTACAATGGGATTTGGGTTTATTGTTAAACGTCTCATTATAGCACTTCGCGAATGGACAGGAGGTTCAGGCGGATTGCAAGTGTCTAAAGCATCATTATTTGGCATAACCATAAAAAATGATTGGGATAATTATTTTATGATTTATACGTTTGTTATTCTGGCTATCATTATTGCCAGAAGAATAGTAAAATCCAAACTCGGCCGTGCATTTATGGCCATTCGCGATTCAGAACAAGCGGCACAAGCATCAGGTATTAATCTGGCAAAATACAAAATGTTATCATTTTTTATATCCGGATTATTTGCCGGTTTCGCTGGAGTATTATTTGCTCATACGAACCATTTCATTTCTACGGATCATTTCGATATTTTACTTTCAATATATTTTATTGTTATGGTGCTTGTGGGTGGAATGAGTTCGATCTATGGCGCTGTGCTGGGCACGCTTTTCATTGTATTAATGGAAAATATGTTCATACCATTATTTAAAGATGGACTGTCGCAATACATGCATATTGAGGCCGGTGATTTTCAACCTTTCATTTTCGGTTTGATAATGCTGATATTTATTATATTCCAACCACTAGGTCTCTATGGTATGTGGCTCAAAATGAGAATTTACTGGAAATTGTTTCCATTCAATCCGCGCAAGCGGTTCACCTAAACCAAGGAGGTATGATGAAAAAAAATAATCATATCATACTAATTATTGTGCTAGGAGTAAGTTTATTAAATGCACAATGGGGAAAAAACCAGACACCTGGTGTAACAGATACCGAGATTTTGATTGGTAATATTCAAGATTTGAGTGGTCCAATTAAGGAGTTGGGTTTTTTGATTCCTGCCGGAACGAACATGTATCTAGATTATATCAATGCTCAGGGTGGTGTTCATGGTCGGCAAATAAAAATGCTTATAGAGGATCATGGCTATAATCCCCAGAAAGCGGTTGTTGCAGCCAAGAAACTCATTGAAAAAGATCAGGTTTTTTGTCTTTACAACGTAATTGGCACATCTCCAGCTGAGGCTCTTCGACCCATTTTAGAGGAGAGCGGAGTACCTTTGATTGCTCCCGCAACCAATTCCAGCTCAATGTCTGATATGTCCAGACAGGCAGCTAGATATATTTTCCATACGGATGCAGGTTACGATCTTCAAACTAGGGTACTAATCGATTATATATTGGAAAATAATCCAGAAGCTAAAATAGGGTTTGCTTATCAAGATGATGATTATGGTGCAAATGCTTTAGAAGGTTGTGCAGAAGCAGAAGCGAAACATGGAATTTCAGTACAAAAAGAATCTTTCCAGCGTGGTGCCACCGATTTCGTTGGACAAACCATGAATTTTATGAAAGGCGGCTGTACGGATGTGATCATTGGAGGCATTGTTCGTGAGCCTGTGACTATCATGAAAACAGCTCAAGCTATCGGTTATAGTACACAATTTTATGGACTTGGGCCTACGGTTGATGCACGAGTTGGATTACTTGCGGGAGAAGCGGGCGAAGGATTTACTGCTGTCTATTGGGCATATCACCCCGATGCAGATGAATCTGGTCCAAGACTGTATCGAGAACTGTGTGAAAAGAATAATGTACCGGAAAAGATGCGCGGACTTTATCATTACTACGGGTTTGCAACCGCACATGTGCTCGTTGAAGGATTGCGTAAAGCAGGGCAATTTCCCACACGGGAACGTATGATGAAAGGTCTCGAAACATTAAATAACTGGGATAGTGGAGTATTTCCTCCTATGACCTACAATCGCAATGACCATGCTGGAGTTGAGAGTGTAATCTTACTGCAACTGCAAGATGGTAAACAGGTCGCTATTACTGATTGGCGTAATTAAAAATTAAAAATGAGGCCCCGCGAGGGGCCTCATTGCTATATGGGCAAATTATCGATACAGAACCTAAAAATGCATTTTTCCGGGGTCCGTGCTCTGGATGATGTATCCTTTAAGGTGAATAAAGGAGAAATTTTTTCATTGATAGGACCTAACGGTTCTGGTAAATCTACGTTGTTTAATTGTATCAATGGCTTTTGTGAGCCTCAAAAAGGTAATATTAAATATAATGGTATCGATCTGATAAATAGCAAACCCCATGAAATCGTAAAACACGGTATTTCACGAACCTTTCAAAATCTTCAGAATGTACCTTATATGACATTGCTGGATAATGTTCTTTTGGGCGCTCACCACAGGTTAACTGTGTGGGATACATTCAATCGCTGGATCTCGCAAAAAGAGCGGGAGCGTGAAGAAACGTTGGCTTTAGAAGTTATGGATTTTCTAGGAATCGCCAACTTTGAAAAGAAATATTTGACTGGTCAACCCTATGGCATCCAGAAACTGGTGGAAATTGCACGTGCTTTAATCTGTAAACCAAAATTGATTCTGATGGATGAACCTGCAGCAGGAATGAATGATCAGGAAACACTGGAAATAGCAAAGATCATTTCTGAAATTAGAGATGTTTTGGGTATTACAGTTTTGGTTGTAGAACATGACATGAATCTGGTTATGAGCATTTCAGACCGTATCTGTGTCTTGGACTCGGGTAAAATATTGGCCATGGGAATACCGGAGGAAGTAAAAAATCATCCTGAAGTTATTAAAGTGTTTTTGGGAGATGAAGCCCATGCTTAAGATAGTTGGAGTAGAGACCTTTTACGGTAAGATCAAGGCGCTGCATGGTGTTTCTCTTGGTGTTGAAGAAGGACAGCTTGTTTGCATTCTTGGTGCCAATGGTGCCGGAAAAACGACCATATTGAAAACGATATGCGGTATCACTGAACCGGAATACGGCACGATCCATTTCAATGATGTGCAGATAGATCATAAAGATCCTGAAGAGATCATAGAATTGGGTATTTCCCTCGTGCCTGAAAACCGCCGCATTTTCCCTGAATTGACTGTTTATGAAAATTTATTGATGGGTGGATTTCTCATTAAGGATAAAGAACTGTTTGTAGAACGGTATGAAAAAGTTACGAATTATTTCCCCATATTATCCAAACGTGCCAGCCAACAGGCCGGAACTTTAAGCGGCGGTGAACAGCAGATGCTGGCCATTGCCCGCATCCTTCGTACCGGCGCCAATCTCCTGTTACTGGACGAGATCACCGAAGGGCTTGCGCCGGTTATCCTCAAATCCCTGGATGATGTCATCCGCAAACTGCGTGACCGGGGATTCACCATCATTCTGGTTGAGCAGAACTTCCGCTTTGCCGCTCCGCTGGCCGACCGACACTATGTGATTGAGCACGGACGAGTGGTTGAGCAGATAGAAGCGGCCGATCTCGAGGCCAAGAAAGAGCAGTTGAACAGGCACCTGAGTGTCTGAACCCTGATCTAATAACAAAAGGAATCCCACCATGTTCAAGCACTGGAAATCTGGACTGGCAGGCGCCGTGGCAGCGGCTACCCTGGCAATGCCCCTCACGGCAGCGGCCGAATTGACCGACGGCAAAGTAAAAATCGGTGTCCTCAGTGACATGTCCGGCGTTTACAAGGCCCTTGAAGGCCCAGGCGCGGTCACCGCCGCCAAGATGGCGGTCGAGGATTTTGGCGGTTCGGTGATGGGCAAACCCATTGAGATCATTTCCGCGGATCACCAAAACAAGCCGGATATCGGCGCCAGTACCGCCCGGGAATGGATCGATGTGGAAGAGGTGGACATGATCACCGCCCTCGACAACTCCTCCGTTGCCTTGTCCGTTCAGGGCCTGGCCAACGACAAGAAAATCATCACCATGAACACCGGCGCCGGCACCACAGCACTGACAGAAGAACAGTGCACGCCTTACGGTATTCACTACGTCTACGACACCCACGCGTTGCCGGTTGGTACTGCTACGGCGATGGTCAAGAACGGCGGTGAAAGCTGGTTCTTCATTACCGCCGATTACGCCTTCGGCCACTCTTTGCGGGACAACACCGGCGCCGTGGTGGAAAGTCTCGGTGGCGAGGTGGTCGGTAACGTCAATGCGCCACTGTCCACCAACGATTTCTCCTCCTACCTGCTCCAGGCCCAGTCTTCCGGAGCCGACGTCATTGGCCTGGCCAATGCCGGCCAGGACACAGTGAACGCCATCAAACAGGCCAACCAGTTCCGCATCGTGCAGGGCGGACAGAAACTGGCCGGCATGCTGGTGTTCATCACCGACGTCCACAGCATGGGGCTGGACATTGCCCAGGGCCTGCAGTTCACCACGGCCTTCGTGTGGAACCAGAACGACGAGACCGAAGCCTGGTCCCGCCGCTTCTATGAACGCCACAACGCCATGCCCACCATGGTTCATGCCGGCGTTTACTCGG
>CATMBH010000060.1:0-7372 GCA_950063985.1 uncultured Fidelibacterota bacterium | reverse complement strand
TATTATTATAATATTAATATATTGATATATGAAAAATAAAAACAAATTAAATAGATTTGAAGAGTATACAGTATATGGACTAAATGGAGTTAAATCATTATTAGAATCAGATAGATGTTCTATAAACAAAATCATTTTATCTGATATTTTTGATTTAAATAATTTTAGTTATAAAAATTTATTAAATAAAAAGTATGGTAATAAACTATTAATCCTTAATAAGAATGAATTCCAAAATAAATATGGAAATCTAAGGACGCAGGGAATAGTCATTACTTTTTCATATAAATTATCTTCTGATTTTCCAATTGATATAGAAAAAATAAATAATGGTTGCTATGTTATTTTAGACTCTATAAAAGATCCACAAAATTTAGGACAAATTATAAGGACATCTGAATGTGCAGGCACTAATGGAATTATCCTCCCTGAGAGAAGAAGTGCTAAAATAACTAGTTCTGTTCTTCAAGTGAGCCAAGGAGCATTTTGCAATTTAGATATCATTATATCAAAAAACATAAAATATTCAATTAATGAATTAAAAGATATGGGTTATTGGATAGTAGGGCTAGAAAACTCCATAAAATCTAAGTTTTGGTATGAATTTGATTTGAAAGGAAAAATTGGGTTTGTTTTTGGCAGTGAAGGGGAGGGAATAAGACCAGTTATTCAAAAATATTGTGATGAACTTATTACTATTCCAATGAATGGGAAAATTAATTCATTAAACATCTCAGCTACGGTAAGTGCAATGTTATTTGAAAGAAATCGACAGCTATTAAAAAATAATTAATTTAAAAATACGCACGAACTTCTCCATTAAACGTCAGAAAATTATCATAGCGCTGATCAGATATATAATTCATGGATAGGTTTAGTGAAAAACCCCTGCCGATCATCCACTGGCCCTGGATATTAGAACGTAAAGTATGCCAAAGTGCTAAACCATTCAATGCTTCGGGAGGAAGATAATCCAGTCTATCAGATACTTCAGTGTTATACCATTCAAAACGAGATTGAATACGGCCGCGAGTTCCGATAAATTTTAATACATTGACACTTAAACCCACAGCATCAGCGGCAAATTCCTGATCGCGCATAAAACCATGATCAATACCATATTTCAACCCCATATCAAATTGCCACTGGTCGACCCTGAATTTTGCCGTACCCTCGATCCAATGGCCACTCACACTTCTCTCGCGCAATTCAGAAATGGTTGATTCTATTTTATCATTATGATATTTCCAGCGATATTCCATAATAAAATTATCGAAGACAGTTTTTTTGTATTCAACTCCAGCTTCATCATTTTGTTTTAAATCTTGCCCCCTACTATCCAGACCGTCGAGGTTTCTAAATTTCTTATGCCATACTTTGATCATTTTTTTCATTTTAAGCGGTTTATATACTAATTCATTTCGCAATGACCACTTGGACCTTGAAATAGCCGTATCGCCCAGATCGGGGTTAATGAATGAATTCGCAGACCATACGTGCCCTTCAATTGTCGATCTCAATTCTGATCTTAATGAAAAATTTTTGAGTGACTTATTATTTGTTTTACTAAAATCAATTTCAAATAATTGCAGTCCATCCAGCTTTGTTGTCGGATGACGATCACCGGTAAAGATCATATAGGCAATATATTCTCCATTGGGATCGCTGATGTATTCATTGAACTCGGCATCATAACGGAAATCACCCAAGCCAACACCAACAGAATCATAGACCAACGCCCGCATTTCTGTAAACGTCTCTTCAATCGTCGCTTTCATATCCCATCTTACTGGATGCGTCAGTCGGCGAAATGATGAGCGTAGTCTTGCCAACGTGAAATTGTAATCGTTATTGTTCAGAATGTCATTTTTAATGCGCCTGCGCACAGTAATCTCTTGTGTCCAGCCATTGATTGTATTGCCTTTTATATCCAATGAACCAAAAACTCCCTCGGACGATAATTCTAATCCAGCAGTCGATGTATCAGATTCAACATAGTCAAACCGTTCCCCTACACCCAAGGCAGTTTCCCAACGATTTTTGGCATATTTTATCCCAACAGTTTGATGATCAAAGCGATGATGATCTTCCTGCTCTTCATGATCATATTTATAAAAAGGATGTAGATTCCCCGGTAAAAGATCAAACATTAATGTTCGCTGTCTAAAAGACGCTCTATTTGCTGAAACATCGTTAAGCACAGCACTCACAAATGGTATATAACCTCTGCCTCCAGTAAAAGCACTATTGATGCGGTTAAATGCATTATCTCCATATGCATACCGAGAAACAGTCACTGTGCCGTTACCTAAATTTTCTACATCGATTCCAGCTGAAATGGCTTGATTGTTTTCGGCAACATTGAGCAGCGGCTGCACATTCCAGTCCTGGTAAAACATAGCCGATCGATCACGCTGCATGGCTTCGAAACGATCATCCTGCTGCCAACTGGATAATGAATAACGCATTCTCACTTTTTCTGCAATATTGATTTTATTATTCGATAAAGCGAAGGAATAAGCTAAACCTGTATTGTCATTATCATTTTTTGAAGACAGTCGATTCTGATCGACACCTGATACTGCAGTGGAAAAATCCAAAATTGTATTTTCTGAAAAATTATAATCTCCGGATATCTCGAAAAGCTGATGACCTTTTGGACTGATTACCTGCTTCATGGGACTATACAGATCATCGTATTGTTCTCTGTCTATTGATTGAACAAATTCATAATAGATCTCACCTGTATTTGTAATTAAACGTCGGTATTTCCCTGCTACATTATCATTGGTGAATGTGACTGTATACCGATCTCCCTGGATCGTTTTATCAGGTGTGTATTCATAATATTCCCTGCCCACATAAATATAATTCCCAATAGAATCAGAAACTGCACCTGACAGAAGCGCAATATCATCTCCCGATATATTCAACAACTCAATGTCATCATCGGATAAATTCAGCGCGGCACCTTTGGTTTGGTCGATTTCCTGCAGCCATGAAAATGAAATGGCTCCCTTTTCTCCAATATTTCGTTCCATCGTTCCGCCGGCAACATTTTGCGAATATTGAAAATCAGAATACTGGTATTCGATCAATATATCTGTATCTGAATGGATCAAATGGTTGGGAGTAAAATGAATTTCCGCTGTAGAATAATCGACAGTATAATCATGATTTTCCCCACGAGTCAGTTTTTGACCATTGAGCCATACCCGTTCCGTTCCGGCTTGTACGACAATATTCCTGTTCCCCGATTTCGAATCGAGAAAATACGGACCTTGTTTTCCCTCGCTGCCTTTGAGCTCAATTTGTTTATAATGTCCTTTTGAACTTGCATAAACAGCTGAACCTGACCATTTCCAAATATTAAAGTTATTCTTTAATCCAATCAGTCTTTTGCTGATATTCATATATTTACCATTCTGGTAATTCAGTTCAATATCACCGGCATTCATTTGAAATTGGGGATGTGATATTTGTAGATACACTTGGTCTATTTCATCCAAAGATTGTGTATTGCCCTCCGGCTGTATGGGCGACGATTCGTCCGAAAGAACTCCACTTACTTGCATTGATTCGCTCAATTGGCCCTGTATCTGCATGCGCAAACCACCAGTCATTTCAGATCCTCCCAACGGTGAAACAGAAAATGATCGATACACAGATCCTGTGGACAGCACTTGATCATTATAGTTGTTCTTAGATGGCCGATTATGAAATAATATAGATTCCTCATCTTTTTCAGCAATTAGTAGGGAATCCATTTGCGGGAAATGCAAATATAGTGGTCCATATACTCTTGGAAGTACAATTTGAGACACATCTTTTACAACAACCAATGAATCACTGTGCGGCTCGCTTTGCCCATGAAGAAAACCTGTAATTAGGAGGAAAAATGTTAAAATTTTCTTCATGATCTTTTTAAAACCAAAATTCGTTGATCTGTCAAAATGATGAGGTGTTTAAATTGCACATCCACATCCAAAACAGTTTCATTTTCATAGATGGGTACATCATTGGATTCTCCTGACAATGTCTCAATATTGCCTTCACTGTTCAACACAATCCAGTCATTTGTCCAGTGGACAATATTAGTTGGATCGACAATTTGGACTAGTGAAGTACTTAATTTTCTACCGAATCGATTGAATAAGACAATTTCATTCTCACAGGATAATAGAGCAATATTCCCTGCATTATCGGTTTTTAAATCAATGATGCATTGTCCATCAATTCCATATTGATTTAAATCAATGAGCGCTCGGATCGAATTATCCATTGACAGCAGTTGTCCGTATTGCCGTGAAAAAACATGAGCTTTTCCAAATAGATCAGCTGTTATCAGATCCGGGTAAAACGGATCATATTCATTGGATTGAATTTGATCGATTCCTAAATAATTGAGTTTATAATCAAACCGTTTTACAGCATTTTCATAACGGTCACACACCCATATTTGCAGATTATGAACAATAAGGTCTACCGGCTCGGAAAATGATTCTCCACCTTGGCCAAAGCCTCCAGTTTGATGAACTATTCCATTATAAGAAAATACGAATAATTCATTTGTTTTTTGATCGAGCAGGACAAAATGATCATCGTCTAGGGCAGCCATGCGCTGTGGTGTCAAGTCATCGTCAAGGAGTCGGGAATAATTGAATTCCTTCAAAACAATTAAAGGATCCTGACCCAGACACGTTGCCAAAAGCCCAAGACAGGCAAGTAGGTGTTTAAACAACAGTTTTATGTGCTTGTTTCTGGAGTAGAAACATGTCGGAATAATCCGATTGTGCCAATGATGATCATGATAATTGATATCAACTGAGAACCGGTCAGGTCAAACAGATAGTGATCATTGGTGCGGATGAATTCTATGAAGAAGCGTTCTAATCCTGCTAAAATGAGGTATGTAAAGAACAAACTACCTGCAACATTGACATGAGTACGTTTATTCCATAAATATGCGAAAATAGCCAAGCCAGCGGTGGTTTCGTATAATTGTGTGGGATGAACAGCTAACAATCCTGGTCCAAACCCCGACAGATCAACCCAGGGATAATAAACTTGAAAAACGTTATACGTGGTCGGCGGTAGGCCATTTTCAAAAGTAATACCTAAAAATGAAAGGGTGGGAATACCATAATCATCACCCACGAGAAAACACCCGACCCTACCTATTGCATAACCCAAAATCAAAAGGGGTGCAACAATATCAGCACATTTGATCCAGGACAGATTCTGCTTGCGGATGACGATGGTCACGCCGAGCGTACCGCCCATGAGTCCACCAAGGAAGACTAGACCAGATCCACTGAAAATCATTCCAAATGGATCGTCAATCACGCGGTCTAAATTCTCAATCAAATAATAGATTTTCGATCCCAAAATCCCACCAACTGCCGCTGCAAAAACAATGTCGGATGCTAATTTCACATCATAACCAAGACGCTTTATATCTTTTTGCAAAAGATAGAAACAGCTATAAAACGCAACCACCAGCATAAATCCAAAAGAATAAATCTTTATAGGCCCAAGCTCAAATAATACAGGAATCATGAAACTTTTTCTCCACAGTTTGAACAGAATTTGCCGTTGTCTTTAAGTCTACTCCCGCAACTACTGCAGACATTTTTATACCCTTTAGGAGTACCAATATTTTTATTAGATGTATAATACATAATACCAATGATGATGGATAAAACACCGAGAATGACCAGCGGTTCCCATAAGAGTAATGTATGTCTTTTCGGTTTGTCATGTTCTATAAGAGGTTGGGAGCTTTGCGCTTGAGGTTGTTCCAACTGGGTCCGCAGATTTTCCATTGTCGTTCGACCACTGGAATTAAAATATGATGCATCAATCGTCTCCAATTTATTCGCCGGAATATTTCCCAAATGAATCTTTTTGAATAAGATGCCATGCTGATCTCTTTCTTCAGATGATACATCTTTTGATATTACAAAATCTTCTGCCATGACTGGCACTTGAATAGCAAGATGGACATCCTTCATTTTCAAATTTGAACCAACTGGCCAAAATAGGATACGTTCATGTCCACTTGTAAAAGGGTTGTAAAAAACAAATAATCTGAATTGAGAATCCGAAATGCCAAATTCAACTGTTTTAAAAGGTTCATCCGCTTCAATTACTAATGGTATTACTTCACTATCCGGACCGGGGATACCTCTAATCAAAAAAACAGAGTCTGCTTCCGATGGTAATGTGATTGAAATAGATACTGATTCTTCCTCGGAAACAATAATGGCTTCCATCTCAACCATGACACCTTCGTAATAATATTCAGGGTAAATATTCACAATTACAGCATCGAGATAATTTTCAGCATGCACAAGCGATAAAAACGGTATGAGTAGATAAGATAATTTTATTTTCATCATCTTAAGCTGGATTTTCACTTGTTGCTAAAGCTGTCAAAACACCTAGGTCATAGATGGTGTGGGTATACGCTGCTATACCAAATCCTCTGAGTGCATATACTATCCCCAGTAATACTCCGGCTATAAAACGGATCATAAATAAATTCATTGAATAAGTGTCACCATAATCACCTACAAAATGAAACATAGAAAAAATACCTGCTGCGATCAGAACACCTCCAGCATATCGTGCCGTACTTTCCCACTGAAATATTAATCCCAATAATGCAGCGATTCCAGAGATCATGATTACCCTGAATACAAATTCTTCATAAATGCCAGCGCCTAATGAGAGAATTATCTGTTGAAATAATTGTTTTGAAGACGGTGACATCAATAGTGTTTGAAAAAACCCCAGCAGAACAAACAGCAACGCACTATACAAGATACTTTCGAAAAACATGGTTAACAGGTATTCACCACGAATGACCATCGATTTAAGTGCTTTCTTTTGACGAAGAAATGCAATGGTAAACCCGATCATAAAAGTGGCACTGAAACCATAGGCGCCATAGATACCAAATAATCCCAAGACCTGCCGCATGAGTACATCAGCGCCATTGCGTAAAACGATGATATCTTCTGCTGACAAAAACAGCATGCCCAATTCATAGAGAATGAATAAGGGCAGCGTAAACACAAAACTGTAGAGTGGAGAATGTGTTGCTGACCAATATGATGTTTCTTGTTTTGGCATTTAAAATACTTTACTTACTTTATTAATCAAGATTGATGATTAGTTGATCGCCTGTCTGTTGACAGGCGGGAATGGGGGGGGTTGTACGGTCACATGATTGATTCATTCAATTAACTATATCACAAGCTCATTCTGAGTCAATCTGTAGTACAGCCAATAGAGCTTCCTGGGGAATTTCCACTTTACCCACTTTTTTCATGCGCTTCTTGCCCTCTTTCTGCTTTTCCCACAGCTT
>CATMBH010000059.1:0-7496 GCA_950063985.1 uncultured Fidelibacterota bacterium | reverse complement strand
GCAAAGTTGACTATTTATAATGTATTGGGCCAAGAAGTGAACATACTGCTTAATCAAACAATGAATGCCGGAAGTCACGCAATCAAATGGAATGCAGCCAACATATCCAGCGGGATTTATTTTTACAGGTTGGAAACGCCCGAAAAACAGATAACGAAAAAGCTGGTGGTGCTGAAGTGAAATTGTCTCGAACTGTTGTCTTAATTCTGCTCACAGCAGTCTATGCCTTCCTCCCTGAAGGCCACCAATCGCCATCGGTCAGTCGATCTGTTAACCACGAGAACTGGGATGGCAATAATATTTCATCAAACGTAGGCAATCATGGTGATGTTGCTTCATACCATACGTATGGTGTTTCAGGATTAGAATGGCCAATTGGATCAGGTAATTATGCCATATTTCAAGATGGCTTTTGGCTGGCTTCCGGAATTGCCGATGGGAATTATGAAATAAGAACCGCAGCTACAAAATATGATACAGAGTACATTCCCGGTGTTACTGGTTCCGATCCCGATAGCTCCGTATATAGAATATACATGCTTTCTGCAGATGACGGTCCTTCCAGCCAGGACTGGATCGACTGGCCCGTGGATCAGGGCGCGCCGTGGATCGATAACGATAGTGACGGCAATTATGACCCGAATGTAGACCAACCGGAAATTATGGGTGATCTTTTCTACTGGTATGTTATGAATGATACATCCCAAGAAATGCATAATTCACTATATGGTACTAATCCCTTGGGAGTTGAAGTAAGAACATCTGTATTTGGTTTTGATAATATATATCCCTTGGAAAATACATTATTTATGAAGTGGAATTTCACCAATGTAGGAAGCACTCACCTTGATTCAGTATTTTTTGGCGGGTGGAGTGATATTGATATTGGTGAACCTTTTAATGATTTAGCAGGAGTGGATACAACCTTAGGCCTTGCCTATTGTTATAATGATAGTGTTGATTATAGCTATGGTATTAAACCGCCTGCTGTTGGTTATGTCATACTGCAGACGCCAATTGTTCCTTCCCCGGGAGACACAGCCTGGGTATCCGGAAATGAAGTAAATGATTTCAGAAATAGTTCAATAAACGCATTTATAAATTTTCAATATAATTATTATAATCCGCCTTTTTATGCAAGAGAAGTATATCGCTATTTAAACGGCAGAAACAGGTATGGCGATGCCATTATTGATCCAACTACAAATGCAGAAACGAAATTCATGTATAACGGCGATCCGGTAAATGATACCGGGTGGGTACAAACAAGTTGGGGAGACAGGCGATTTTTATTTTCTGCAGGCCCGTTTACTCTGGCTCCGGGAGACACCCAGGAAGTGGTTGAAGCCATCATTATTTCCCAAGGTGCATCAGATGTACTATCAGTTGCTTCTTTGCGAGAAGATACAAAATGGGTGCGCAATACGTGGGAGTCAAATTTTACACAAATGGGCGCCCCGGCTACGGTTCGAGAAACGAACATTCCCCATAATACAGAATCAAACGGTCCCTTCGACCTGCATTTTTCCATAAAGTCAAATCCCGGTTGGGTGTCAGCCCCGTTATGGTTTGTGTATGATGTAAATGGCGTGCTGGATTCAACGGTCCTGCAGGCAGTGAATGATACCCTTTTCCAGGCATCCATCCCGGGATTATCTAATATAACCGGAACAACAGAATTCAAATACTGGATCAAGATATTGACCAACACCAACACCACCATGACCTGGCCTTCAGCTGCACCGCCAAATTATAATTCATTTATCTTTGGCCCGGATACAACAGCACCCTTTATTGGAGGCTTGACCAAGACCAATGCTGTTCATATTCAGCTGCCTGTTCAGAAAAAAATTCATGTCACTGCCATTGAAGATGACCGCTTTGGAACATATTTACCATTGCTGCACTGGCAGGTCAATGACGGTAATATATCGTCTGTTGAAATGGTAGATGATTCTATGCAGGTATCATGGAACATGTGGGCAGAAACCTGGAGCGGTGTCATTTCAACATCCGTTTCTGATCTATCGGACAGTTTATTTTATTGGGCTTCGGTCAGGGATTCCAGCACAGCGCAAAACGAAGGCACGTCTGAAAAAGGCCAGATACAATTATCCATTCGAGACACGGTCGGTTTTTGGTATGACGCACAATACGATGATATGGCCGATTGGGACATGTTTACCTACGGTGAATTCCAAAATGGGTTTGTCTATGATGATTTGGATTGGGGACGAGTGTTGATCTCGCACCTGAATGCCAATGATGATACCGAAGATACGTTGACCTATTCCCGGATTTTAGATCTATCGGGATTTGATGATGTTTGGCTGACTATTCCCATGGCTGCAAATTTTCGGGATAACCCGAATTTTGGTGTGCTCGAATTTTCTGATGATGGTGAGTTTTGGACACCCCGCCAAACATTCACGGGGAATATCAGCCCAAGATGGCTACACTATGATCTATCAGCTTATACAAACCAGGATCATTTTCAATTTCGTTTCAGAGTCCACTGCGAATCCCAGTTTACTGAATGGGTCATAGATGACATTGTTTTGCATTCAGATTCTACAGTGCTGGGCATTGAAAATAATCCGCTCCTTCCCATAAAATTCTCCCTCCACCAGAATTATCCCAACCCCTTCAATCCAGTTACCACAATTCGATATGATTTGCCCATCCAGACCGAAGCAAAGTTGACTATTTATAATGTATTGGGCCAAGAAGTGAACATACTGCTTAATCAAACAATGAATGCCGGAAGTCATACCATCAAATGGAATGCCGCCAATTTATCCAGCGGGATTTATTTTTATAGGTTGGAAACGCCCGAAAAACAAATCACGAAAAAGCTGGTGGTGCTTAAATAGTTTTTGCCAGTGGCGGGTTTTGTGTTTGAGTCAGGTCCGGTTTTGGTCCCAGGTCCCGGCGGTAGTATTCAAAAGTCATACCCGTACCCTGCCAGTTATCCACCCGGTTGATGATCTTGATATCCCCGGTGAACTTGGTTGACACTCCCAGTTTCACGTGGCCGGTGACAAAACGGATGCCGTCCCGTTTCTTGGCCCAGCTTAAATAAACACGTTTCAAGATCTTGGCGTAGCCGTTGCCCTTGTATTTATCCATAATGACAAAAGCATAAGAGTAAAGGGTATTGCCTTCGCCGAAATTCTCATCCAGCCGCGCCCAGGGTTCAGAAGCGAGGTCTTCAATGGCCACGCCAATGATAAAACCGATGATCTCTCCGCGGTAACGGGCGATGAAAGGCAGAGACGTGGGTTTGTTGAAATACTTATGGATGGTGGTTTTTGAGAGGACGGCCTTTTCGCCATAGTCATCCGCCAGGTGCTCGGAGATCTTGATGAGTTGGGGATAATCATCCTCGCCGACGTGCTCCATGAGTTCCACCTGGAAGACACCGGAGGAGGCGATGATTCGGGAATTGGAGCGGTGTTCAATATCCAGTGAAAGCTGTTTCATTTTGGATTAAGAGTCTCCCAACTTAAATGTCAGCATATACTGGTAGGGTAAATCTTCTTGATGCTGGGTTAATACAAAACCTGCTTTTTCCAATTCCTTGATCACATTTTTAGGTGAAATTTTTTGTTTGTCAGGAGGTCCAACAGGTAAATCACCTTTTCTGAAATCCACGATTACCAATTTACCGTTCGTTTTAAATTTGCTTTTTATATTCTTAAAGTAAGTCACTCGATCATCAATATGGTGGTAGGTATTGCAGATGAACACAATATCAGCCGTCTCCGGAATCTTCGGATCATGAAATTCGCCCAGGATGCTGATGAGGTTATTTATGCCTTCTTTCTGGGCGCGATCATTCAAGTAATCCACCATATCCTTTTCAACGTCGACGCCGATTACTTTTCCTTGGGGTACAACCTTTGCAAATCGAACCGGAAAATAGCCCGTTGCTGAACCAATATCCACTATGACAGCGTCTGGCTGAATGCCTATGGCTTGAATGACATGATCAGGCTGCTGCCATCCATCCCTCTCCGGGTTTTCAAAAATCTTTGCCCATTTTTCAGCATTGCTAAAATTATGCTTTACCGATTGATGTTTGTAATCATGTTCTTGAGGTAAGACAGCTGAGGTAAATAGCAGAAATAATAAATATTTTATAATCTTTTTCATTGCTGAAATCCTAGAAATTTTACACAAATTGAACTCTGTAAGTTAATGATGGAAGTATGTTATAAAACTACATTGTCATTTGGATAACTCCGAATTTTTCGGAGGTAGAATAATGTCAGCACTCCATAGACAAAATTATTCATGTTCGCACTTCAAAGTATAGGGGTGAGTTAGGTAAATTTGCCGCCAATGAATTCCTTCAATTCCCGGCTTTCTGACCAACTAGCAGCAAAACAGTCCTGGCTCTGCGTGGGCCTGGACATCAATCCGGAGAATATGACCCAGGAGAATCCCACGCTGGATGACCTGAAAATCCATACGAAAAAGGTCATTGATGCCACCCGGGAATTCGCCGCCGCCTATAAACCAAACCTGGCTTTTTTCGAGCGCTGGGGCAGCAAAGGATTTGCCTGGCTGGAAGAAACTCTGGATCATATTGGTGCCGACACCCTTACCATCGGCGATGCCAAGCGGGGGGATATTGGTCATACCGCAAAACAGTATGCCATAAGTCTTTTCGATCATTTTGGTTTTGATGCCGTCACCTTGAATCCCTACATGGGCCGGGACGCCATTGATCCCTTTATTCAAAATCCTGAAAAGGGAGTTTTTATCTTATGCCGAACGTCGAACAATTCCGGCGTCGACCTGCAGAATTTGGCAGGAAACGGCAAACGTCTATTTGAAACGGTCGCCGAAAATTGCGCTGGCTTGAATAAAAATGATAATGTTGGGCTAGTGGTAGGCGCCACGGTCCCGAAAGAGATAGACATAATTCGCCAGCATGCTCCGGGACTACCGCTGCTGATACCCGGAGTAGGCGCCCAGGGCGGAGATTTGCAAGCTAGCCTTACTGCCGGTAATACGAATGGTGTAGCACTGATCAATGTATCCCGCGGAATTAGTTTTGCTGGAGATCAGAGCGAAGAAGCGATCCATGTTGCAGCAAAAGACTATATTGAAAAAATGAGAACTATCCTTGGATAAATATATAAAAATATTCAAAGAAACAGGGGCTCTTTTGGAAGGGCATTTTGTCCTACCCTCCGGCCGCCACAGTGCTACTTATTTTCAATGCGCCAAGGTACTGCAGTATCCGGAACATTTGTCCGACTTTGCAGCAACAATCATTGATCATTTCAAAAATACAGATATCGATAAGGTTATTTCACCAGCGGTAGGTGGAATTGTCATCGGTACAGAAGTAGGCCGTTAATTGAGTGTGAAGACCATTTTTACCGAACGGCAGGAGGGCAAGATGACACTGCGCCGCGGGTTTGAGATCAATACTGGCGAAAAAATATTAGTGGTGGAGGACGTAATCACCACCGGCGGTTCCGTGAAAGAAGTCATGAAAGTGGTGGAAGAATGCGGAGGAATCGTTGCAGGTGTTGGCGTAGTAGTGGACCGCAGCGGGGGAAATGTTCAATTGCATGAAAACCAGTTTGCAGTTACCTCACAAACAGCAGTTAGTTATGCTCCGGATGAAGTATCGGAGGAATTGCAAAAAATCCCCATAGAAAAACCCGGAAGCAGGAGTATAAAATGAAATATTTAACCATTGTATTAATAGGACTGTTATTGATGAATGCCTGTGTGAAAGAAGAAGAGGTGGCAGTTATATCTACCAGATTTGGTGATATGGTATTGGAATTCTATCCTGACGTAGCGCCAAAACATGTAGAAAGTTTTAAGATTCATGCTAAAAATGGTTATTTTGAGGGAACCACATTTCACCGCGTCATTCCAGGATTTGTTATCCAGGGCGGTGACCCAAATTCCAGAGATAATGATAGTGTGAATGATGGCCAGGGTGGGCATGCTGCAAAATATTATGGTCTTGGGGATGAAGCAGTTGATACCAGCTGGACGCTCCCGGCTGAATTCAATGACCGTCCCCACGTTACCGGTGCCTTATCCATGGGCTATCTACCGGAACAACCCAACAGCGCAGGCAGCCAGTTTTTCATTTGCGACGCTCCTGTCCCGCGTTTAAATAACCAATATACGGTATTTGGCCAGGTTATTTCCGGTCTTGAAGTGATCAAAAAAATCGCTAATTCTCCCCGCGATAAGCGTAATAATCCTAAAGAAAAAGTTGTAATGAATATTGCAATCATGCCTCGGAGCAAAGCACTGGGCGAATGAGTCTAACTATTGGTTTAGCCTTGGGTGGAGGGGGTGCCCGAGGTGCTGCACATGTTGGAGTTTTGCAAGTACTCCATGAAAATGGGATCCGCTTTGATCATATAGCCGGTACAAGCGCTGGATCCGTTATTGGTGCAATGTATGCTGCTCGGCAAGATCCCCAATGGATAGAGCAGCGTTTTGAAGAATTCATAAGTTCTGACGACTTTCAGGCTTTGGGTACAAAAAGGATCCGTGATGGTTTAAATTCGGATTCTGTAATAGGGCAAATGGCTAAATTTGTTCGTAACAGGATTGTGCTGATCATGTCCCAGCAAAAATCGTTCCTTATTAAACGGGAAAAGCTGGAAAAGACCATTGATTTTTTAGTGCCAGCAAAGAAATTTGAAGATTTATTAATTCCGCTTATTGTCACGTCTACAGATTTGACAAATGGTGAACAAGTTATTTATAATAGTGGAAATTTGATTGATGCAATTGTTCAAAGTTGTTCTATTCCTGGTTATGTGCAGCCAACTGAACGTGGTGAACAGATTCTTGTTGATGGCGGTGTGATCGATCCCATTCCAGTTGAGCTTGTTAAAAAATATACAGATTATGTTGTGGCCGTGAACATCACCAAAAACAGTATGAAAGAATTTAAAGACAAGAATATTTTTGAATTATTATCAAGGGCAGAACAGATTAAATCCAAGTACCTGGCAAATTCTAAAATGGAAAAAGCAGATTTTGTTATTCACCCCAGTGTGGGTAGTCTCCATTGGTCACGTTTTGATGAATTTGACACCCTCCTGAAAAATGGCCGTGATGCCGCAAATGTATCTTTAAATGAGTTAAAAGCCGACCTTAAACGTAAAAACAGACTATTTTACCGCTGGAAACAAAAATTGGGGTTAATGAGTTAAATCACCTACTTTCCCCGCCGAAAATGAATATTAAACATACATTTATTACACTATTCACTCTCCTGACGGTGGTTTGGGGACAAATGAACCCAGTCACCGTTTCAGCGTCTGTGGATTCTCCTGCACGAGCAGGTGAAGTGGTATATGTGAACATGACTGCCGAGATGGAACAGGAATGGCATATTTATGCACTGCACGATGCCGGTGAAGGGCCAATTGCTACCAAGATCACAGTCACTGGTGATTATGTTTCCAGGCAGGGCAAGATCGATGAACCGCAACCCATCG
>CATMBH010000058.1:0-7673 GCA_950063985.1 uncultured Fidelibacterota bacterium | reverse complement strand
ACTACCATCCTCATTTGTATTAGGTGGTATATATCCTGCGGCTGTAGCTGTTGGTAAGGCAATACCGGCATTTTCACTCAAATTGATCACACGCCCCTTCCGATCCAGATCAACAATGATAGAACATTCAGAAGGAGCAATGGGCAATAGATTATCTGATTCACTAAAACCTAGATCATAAAAATCCAGATCGTAACCTTTGTCAAATGCAGTTACTGCATAATAATAGGTTTGACCATTGATGAGATTTGAATCCACATAAAGATATTCTAAACCTGAATCCGTGCCCATGTCGAACTGAACTCCGTTAAATCCTATTGGATGAGGACCTTTAAGACTATCTACCATGTCAAATACTGCCAGCGGTTTTTTAAATGTGATGTTTCCGTATGTATCAGTAACAACATACGCATCAATAAATCCAGGGTCTGTGCTGCGATATATGCGGTATCCTTCAAAGTCTTTACCATAGATCGGGTCCAGAGAATTTTCAGATTTACTATCCCATGAAAGAATTACCTTTTTGTCCCCCGAGCTCACATTCATAGTCGGCTTGATTGGTGGTTTAGCAAAACTGTAATCATTATCATATATATTCTGCATGGTGACTGTATTGCGTAAAATATCATCAAAATCATTACCGAAGACCATGGCAACAGCAAATTTCTTTTGCTCACCAGGATCCAAGGAGATAAAAGCAGAACCGTATAGATACGTTTGATCAATATTCTGCGACGGAACATCAAATTGTCCGGGCTGCAACTGGCCCCACATGACCTCATCGTTGTGCGGCTGAATGCTGGGGTATGGCGCAGAATAAAAGCTGGTTAAACCTATCTGGTCAGATTCATCATTATCTGTAATCTCAAAATTGGGTTCCCCTACATCGGGAACACCATTTCCTTCAGTACCATCAGCATCAGGACCGGGATATTCATAATGATATTCGCCTAATCCATCCGCACCGATATCATCTCTTTCTGCCAGCCAGTCACCATCATTATCAATACCGTCAAACTGGCTTTCATCCACCATGCCATCACCATCATTATCAATACCGTCATTTGGATTGCCCGGAGATTCTAGGAAGCTCCAGCCAAAGTAAACTGGATTAAAACCACCATAAGAAGTACTCCAGCCATCATGGTCCCACTGGTACACAATATCATTATCAATATCAAACCAGGCATCATCATCGCTGAAACTGCTGGGACCGCCTACGTCGGCATCACCGTACATACCAAAAATCACACTGTCCAGGGTTGAAGTGCCTACATTTTTTATCCAGTAAGTAAAAATAATTATATCTTCAGCTGCCGGATGATTCCATTGATATCCGCGGACTTGTAATTCAACTCCAAGTCCTCTTCTACGTTCAGATTGACCTGCGTCTGTAGAATCAGGGTAGTAATCAAATTCGTCGTTGTAGTAATCGTCCATGATGTAGAATGTTTCCTGATCAGCTCTTACATATTTTCCATATTGACCGTACCAAAAGCCATTCCAATCATCATCTTTATTCGGCCATGATTCCGGCCAGGAATCTTCATTGCTAGTCAAAGCTAATATTTCCTGGTTCGGGTTCGCATAGCCTGTCAATGGCTCAAACCCCCATTGATATCCTTCGGGTGAATTATCTGTCAATCCTTTTGTACCATCAGAAACAATATGCACGCGATAACCATTTTCATCTACAACGCTGGCAGCGATGATTGGTGTGAACTCATAAAAATAAGAGTGGGATGTTCCATAGGGATAAACACCAGATACATTGTTGCTTAAGTCACCGATCATGCCATAATTATAAATCCTGCATAAAACGCGGTTGCCGTTATGATCAGCATATTTGCGGTCAGTAACGTCCATGAGTGCATCCATTTTTGCTCTGTGCTCCATCACACTATTGCCGTACTTGGATGGAATCTGTCCGAGAACGAGGCTCATTATAAAAACAATGATCAAGAATTTTTTCATACTATAAACTTATACTCATGCCAAATTTAATCTGACGGGGGCTGGAAAATGAAGCTGGGCTCATGAGGTATTGATCTAGCGTATTAAGTTGACGACCGCTGAGCTGCGGAGTATATGTTGGAACTAAAGTATACGTTGAACGCCCAGTATCGCTAAATACCGATAATTCATTACGAATATCAAATAAATTATAAATATTCAAATGCAGAGCGAATCGAATACCGCTTATATTAAAATTATAATAACTGCGCATATCCACATTCATCGTACTGGGTTTACGGGCATTGTTTTCAAATGAAGTGCGTACTCCTGCAAATTGAGATGTGTATGGGAGTCCACTTCCATAATTGTAGATCAGACTGATACCCGAATTCTTTACTGGATGATATGTTAATGTGGTATTCAGAGTATGACGCTGGTCCCAATCCAGTGGTACAAGCATTTTTTCCGGCTCAAGATTTGACTGCTCATCCAGAAATGCCGCTGCAGGATCCGAGGCAACCCCTTCTGCTATTGAGAATGTATAATCAATATTTCCTGAAATTTTGCCGGTAGGTCTTTTTGAAATGGCTAATGTTATTCCTTTAGAGTTTGCATGATCTCTATTAATGTAAAGTCCATAGAAATCACCACCCACGAATGAATTGACTATTTTTGTGGAATTCAAATTTCGAATATCTTTATAGTAGCTTGTTACTTCAATGCCGATATCATTACCGATCTGTTGAGAGAAACCTATCTCATATTGAGTCGTCCGTTCCGGCTTAATATCCGCATTACCCATGGTTGCAGAAGTTCCGCTTCCTGGTGTCACCTCAAACTCCGGATTTGTATATATATAACTGTATGTAGGCATCTGGAAAAAATGTCCGTAAGAAACGTGTAAGAATCCGGTGTCGGTGATTGGGAATGCCAATGCAAAACGCGGACTCAATTGCTGTTTAGCATTCACATTATTAAACCATGGCTTACCAAAGGCATTGCTCTCTAACCTATCCGTAAGTGTTTTCAATGAATCGGTGATAAATCCAAACCACATTTCTTCTTCAGATATTTCACTGTCTCCATCCAGATCAAAGAAATTATTGATGGGTTTTACTGGATTAATAATATTGGGGTCAGAACCATCATTTAATGTTTTCCAGCCAGGATCAAAATAATCCCAGCGCAAGCCAACATTCATTACCAGGTCATCAAACTCAATCTTATCCTGCAGATAAGCAGCATATTCCACAGGGTTCCGTCCATCAGATTTTTGATCCCACGGTGCTGGTCCATACGTATTGTGATTTACACCATTGACGTTGGGAACATTCGGTTGGTTTCTAAAGTCATTGTAAATGATCGTAACATCTTGTAGCTCCATATGTGTAAATCGACTTTCTAAACCAGCTTTCACAAGATGAAACCGGTTGAGCTGACTCGTACCTTCAAGCTTGAGCGTTGTGATCGTGGATGTTCGATTATAAAAGTCCATGCTCTCGCCACCAAGAAAATAATTGTTACCAGGTGACAAATTCCCAACATCGGGGTTCACATTATATAGATCCGCATCTAAAACCCAGGAAGTATCATAAAATGTATTCTCACCCCAAGTGAATGTATCTATTACTGCTACTTGTTGATCCAGTCGAAAATCGGGATCATCACTTAAATAGCTTTTATAATTTTTTTTCGATTGTGAAACCATTGCATTGAAGAAGGTTGTGGC
The DNA here is from genome assembly GCA_950063985.1 of uncultured Fidelibacterota bacterium. Classification (GTDB taxonomy): domain Bacteria; phylum Fidelibacterota; class Marinisomatia; order Marinisomatales; family TCS55; genus UBA2126. The sequence continues at coordinate 3,988 of CATMBH010000058.1, read as the reverse complement.
ATTTATACTATAATCCAGCCTTAAACTATGATTCGTTTGTTCAGTAAAGCTGTGCGAACGTCCATCCGGGTTCCATAAATAAGCTTTTGAATAGCCTTGAGAGGCAGTCCTGCTTCCCATAAAATTGTATGCCAGTTTTATCAATGGTGATACGCGCCAGGAAAATTTGACCTGGCCTGTTTCCTGTTTAGACCAGTTCAACCTTACCAGAGCAGAATCTGGAGGAGCATCTCCAATCTGATCCCAATAACCACCGGTTGTATCATCGGCAAGTGTCATGAGATCATAATCATTGGTTAAGGGATTCCAAACATGTGAGGTGGGAACAAACAATCGTTGGCCAAATAGATATCCGCTATTTTCTTTAATTCTTCCTGAAGCAAAAATAGATAGTTTTCCTGGTAAAATTGGACCGCTAATACTTCCCTGTATATCTTTTATTGTTGTTGGTTCGAATTTGTCCAAATGAGGGAATAAATTCATTGTTGAATCCTTTGTAAGGATACCATTGTCATTTAAAAGATCAACTTTCATCATCTCACCATCTGTAAAATAAGTACCGCCATTTACAGAAACATTCCCATCATATCTGCTATAATCACCATCCTTGGTAATAATGTTGATAATACCGGACATGGCTTTACCATATTCCGCATTAAACGTACCGCTGATGAATTGTAATTCCTGGATGGCATTATTTTCTATCTCAACAGCCATTCCAGCGTTGAACGGATCAGTAACAGTCACACCATCAATCATATAAGCGATCTCGCCGCCGCGGCCGCCGCGAACGTGCATTTCACCATCCGATACTACCACACCGGCCTGCAGAGCAATAATATCTTCAAATTCCTCAACAGGCAGCATTTCGAATTCATCACTACTGATATTGGCCTGGGAATAGGTAACGTCAACCTGAACCATGGGCCGCTCGGCGGTTACGTCTACCGCTTCCATACCGATAACACCCTCGTCCAATTCAACATTTATGGTCGTTGTCAAGTCAACACGGATGCGAACGTCACGCATAATGACATCCTGATAACCAATCATAGTATAGCGAATATCGTATTCCCTGGGAGAGATTTGCAGGATTAAATAATGTCCTTCGAGGTCGGTTGCCGTACCTATGCCAGTACCTTCCATAATAACATTGGCGCCAATGAGCGGTTCGCCAGTTACTTTGCTTGTAACTCGGCCAACCAGCTTACCGGTGATCCCGGCAAAGGTTACTTGGACTGCAAAACAAAAAATAAGAATTTTGCAAATCGTGGAAAATCTATAATGATCCGTCATCAAATAGGGCAAATTATGGCTGTGAATGTATTATTATAGACGATTGCAGACAAACGGCTTTTCCCGTATTTTTTAAATGTAAATTAATTTGCTTATAAAGCTTAAAATTTATATTCACTCTCTTCAGGAAAGATAATTACATCCAAAAAAATGGAACTCGGAATTTTAATTAATTTCAAATCATCCATTTCTACAATATAATACCGGCCATTCGGCAGTTCAAATTCGCCTATTACCCTTCCATTCTTCTCTGCTAATTCTTCCCACATATACTGCCGCCTGCCGCTGATGGATGATGACCTGTAATCGCTGTTGTAACCGGTAAAACGTACGCGTTTACCATCGTATAAAGGATGGTCTTCTGATACAATTTTGACTTCATTCGGAATATCATCATCAGATATATAATATGGTGTGCAGGTCATGATTATAATACATAAAGGTAAAGTGATCCTGATCATGAGATAGTATTACTTGAAAACACACTTTTTGCAAGCCATGCATTGAATTGATCCTTTTTTTCAGTAAGCACCAGGCATGTTATTTGATCGTCTTTTTTTAATTCTGTTAAATGACCCAAAGGGGTTACTTTTGTATTTCTCATAAAAATTAACGGAATCACTACACCTTCTGTTTCCTTGCCAAAGGTATCGCCAGCTGTTACATCATCATCAGACTGACATATTAATTTATATGTTTCAGCTTGCGCATGTCTTATCCAGACTGACCATTTTTCCAAATCCCGGGCCCGGCCAAAGGGAATATTGCCGTCCACTTCAGCAACCATTTCTGCAGTCACACTTTCATCATCCCTTTTGATACTGATAAACGTTTCCGGAACTTTGCCAACTTCTTTCGCCCGCTTGGCAAAAAGCATATTCACTTCTTCATTTTCCGATAACCCGATGGCCCCTTTGCGAATATCAATTTCAGCCCGCAATAAAACACTCTCTTCAAGAGCGTTGCCATAAATGACTTTTAATTCTTCTTTTTCAGCCAGCCGGCACAGGCTTGGATTGGCATCAATCATGACCACATCCTCACCTCCTTTTTTCAATGCTCTAGCCAATTCCCGTCCAACAGCATTGGCACCCAGGATTACCCAGCCGTGTTCGCTCTGGCGTTTTAAACCCAGCAGTTTGGCCACAAATCCGCCGGTTAAACCGGCTGATAATACAGTGACTGCTATCAGCAGAAAGACCATCGCCCGTAACTGTGAACCATCCATCCCGTTTTTTTCCAGTTCAATGGCAAAATAAGAAGCGACTGCCGCAGCAACAATGCCACGGGGAGCAATCCAGGCCAGCAAAATTTTCTGTTTGCTTTTTAGGTTGGAATTGATCGTTCCAAAAAAAATATTCAGTGGTCGAATTACGAACATCAGGATTATGACAGTATACAAACCGCCCCTGCCTAAAGATTGGACGGCACTCAAACGAACATCTGCAGCCAGAAGAATAAACAGCATCCCGATGAGCATCACCGTCATTTGTTCTTTGAATTCCATCAGTTCCCTGCGGACGATCGTTTTGCGGTTGCCCACCACCATTCCGGCGATGGTGACAGCGACGATACCGCTTTCATGACTCAATACATTTGAAATTTGAAATAATGCGAAAACCAGTGAAAGGGTAAAAACATTTTCTAATCCTTCCGGGACAAGCTTGCGAATACCCAATAACCAAGCCATGATAAAACCGCCGATGATACCCAGCATACCGCCAACCAAAAGCCGTCCTAAAATCATAAAAGGGCTTGCCAGCAATGTATATCCGGAAGGGCTCACCACCACTTCCAGCGCAACAACGGCGACGATGGCACCGATGGCATCCAGCAAAATACCTTCCGCTTCCAAGACAGTAGCTACAGATTGGCGGAGTTTGATACGCCGCAGTAAAGGTGTGATCACCGTTGGGCCGGTTACGATGACCAATATACCGAACAGGATCGCCGTGTTCCAGTCCCAGTGCAATAATATCTTTGTCGTTAACGTCCCGCCAACTGCCGTTACCAGGGCGCCAATGGAGATGAGTTGACGGATGGTTCTACCCTCTCTGCGCAGTCGATTTATACGCAAGTTCATCCCACCTTCAAAAAGAATTACTGCAACAGCAAACCCCACCAGCATCGGCAACGCCTCGCCCAGCAGATCTGGGCGAATGATATTGATGACGTCAGGGCCGAGCAGGACACCACAAGCCAGCAATAAAACAATTCCGGGAATTTTTATATGACGGGCAACAGACTGGACGATCATCCCCATTGCAAGTGCAATAGCAATAGTAAAAGCGGGATTGTTCAAATCAGTAAATGGTTAGTTTATCAAATGTGCGCTGTCTCACGGGAAAGAATATACTAAATATGGTACTATTTCATCGAGGGCGACCTTGCGGAGTCCCATTTCTTCCCACGAAAGCCGGACAATGCAGTCGCCCTTTTACTTTTTTTCACTCTTTGAGCAGAAAAAGAAAAAGGCTCGATAGAGCCTTTTCTAGATGAGTACCCGGGGCCGTAAAGTGGCAACCCGAGGAGCCAAAAACAACTCGACAGTACTTAAATCCTATCCCTTTGGGTGGGGGTTATTTGAGCCAGAGGCGTTTCATACTATAAATTACAAAAATTATTTGTTTAAACGGGCTTCCGCGCAAATATAACCAAAAGAAGACCACTGGTTTCCATCTACAACAAATCT
>CATMBH010000057.1:0-7738 GCA_950063985.1 uncultured Fidelibacterota bacterium | reverse complement strand
GTTTACACGACATGCTCGTTGGAATCTTTGCTATAATTCAGGCTCCCATTGGTTATGGTAAAACGGTGAATGTAAATTTTATGGAATACTATTTCAGGCAGGATGGACCACTGTTTGATGGTATCATGATTTATTCACTTAATCCAATTTATTAATAACCAAATACCCTTTTAAAAATATGACTTTTCTAATAAACCCTTATACTCAAGAGAATCATGATATTGTTTATGATATTTGCCTTAAAACTGCTGATAGTGGTGAAGATGCATCATATCTTCATGAGGATCCGAAACTAATCGGACATTATTTTGCTGGACCATATATAAACCTTGAGCCTGAATCTGCTTTTATTTTGAAAGATAGAAACAGTCCGTGCGGCTATATCATTGGCGCATTGGATTCAGCATCATTTTATAAAAAAATGAGAGGTGTGTGGTTGCCAGATATCCGGAAAAATTATGAAGATCCAACTTCAGATCCAGATACATGGAATAAAGATGAAGAATTGATCCATTTAATTTTTCACCCGGAAGAGCCTGTTCTATTTCCTGCATACCCATCCCATTTGCATATTGATCTATTACCCAGGGCGCAGGGTCAAGGCCAAGGTAAACAAATGATGGATCATTTTTTAAAATATTTAAAGAAAAAAGGATCGAAAGGTGTTCACCTGGGATTAAGTGTTCATAATGATCGTGCATTTCGTTTTTATGAAAAATACGGCTTGGTAGAATTATTTCGGAATAAAGATACCATTTTCATGGGTTTATCACTTGAGTGAATTATTTCAGAAGTTTTGTAAGTCGCATATAGTATTTAGCTCATTTACCATATTAGTAGTCGGGCTAAATACACTAGCTCGTTTTCCCATCCGTATCATTAATGCAGTAACGTTAGAAGCTGAAAATGCATTTACAGTTCATGTAAGTTGGATAAGGGCAATCATTGAGCCTTTCGTAGGGTTTCAATTATTTTTACTTCGAGCAAGGGAACCATTAGAAGAATACATAGCTTTATGGGTATGGCTGTTTTTATTGCTTGGGATTGTATTGTTAATCAAACTGCGGATGCAATTTTTGAAATATTGGTTCTTATCTGTTCCGGCAGTTGTAGGCCTGGCCTATTTTTTTATTATGTGGATGGTATTTTGGCCTCTGCCGTCAAATACGATTGTGAATAACTCACAGAATACAGTTTTATTTAATACTCATACCCATACGCATTTCAGTCATGATGGGCTTATTACTCCCGCGGAACAAATGGCATGGCATGACCGCAATGGTTTTGATGCATTATTCTTAACGGAACACAATCATAATTCAAAAACACTGGAATTAGTTCAACTCCAACAGCGAGGGGAAATTCCTCATCACCCCCATATTATATCAGCTATTGAATTTTCCGGGAGCAACCACATGGTTTTGCTGGGTTTGACCGATTCACTTATTACGTTTGGAAAAAAGGATGCACTTATTATTAAGGAAACCCACCGGCAGGGCGGTTTGATTGGTTTAGCTCATTGGTTTGACGGCAGAAATAATTCTTTAGATCATTATGTTAATTTGGGTGTAGACGGGTTTGAAATCGCCAATCAAAATCAGATCGCGTATCCTATGGAAACTCACGAAAAGATTGTCAAAATGTGTGCTGATAATCAATTGTTTATTATAGGCGGTGCAGATTATCACGGCTACGGGCCTGCATGCAACACATGGAATGCGATGGAAATCTCTAATTGGGAACAATTAACCCATGTTCAGAAAACACATGGGATAATGGATGGATTAATATATGGAAATAATCGAGTATTGTTTTATTCAGATCGGAATCTATTTGTAGAAGAAAATGTATGGTTTCGACCACCAAAATCACTTTTAAATTATTTCAGAGGGTTGAATGGTTTTCAAATTTTTTCTTGGATTGGCTGGTGTTTACTGTTTGGTTTATTAAATATTAAATGGAATATGGTATGGTTCATGCGCTGGATTCCTATTTTAACTGGAATTGCAATATTAATACAAGGTCGGGTATTGCTTTCAAAATCTGTCGGTGTTATTCAGTACAATGATATTTTGTTTGAGTATGGAAATCTGTTTACACTACACGGGTTGGGATTAATGGGAAGCGGAATCGTGTTTTATCTAATTTTGAAACGATTCTCGAGACTATTTAGATAAATCAATTGCCCTTTTTAATCCACTGTTCATCAAAAGTGGAGTGCATAATTGTTTTTCCCGAGGGATTGCGGTAGGAATAGGTCAAGTGCAATTTTCCATCCTTTGACTGAATGAGTGAGGGATAGGAAAAACTTTCTGATTTATCTGGTGATCTACCAATATGCTGTGTCCATTTCCATGTTTTGCCTTCATCGGTGGATAGTGATACTGCCCAGCTGTTGCGGTTGTTTTCAGTATCATTGTAGGCCATTACCCAGTGACCATTTTTTAATATGGTCACTTCCAGACTGGAGCCTGGGTTCGGAATTTCGGAATCTACAGCAAAAGACCAGTTTTCTCCTTGATCATAGGACTCACTAGTCATAACACGTTGAGGAGCTGCTCCTGAATCCCGTAAATACGCCATGATGGTGCCATCTTTTCTTTCTGCCAATGTCGGTTGGATGGGACCGAAACCAACAATCGGGTGACTAGCCCGCCAGGATTTACCGTCGTCATCACTGATTCCAATTAATGATACATTGAAGCCATCAGAGTACAAGGGTAGCAAAATTCGACCGGTAGAAAGGATTGTGGGGTGAATACGCGTCATCCAGCCTTTTTGCCGTTTTTCTTTATCAGCGGCTGCTTCCGTAATCAGCTTTTCATACGGTAGAGCATATTCGGCCCAGGCGGGATCGGAGTAATTGTCTTCAAATGCTTTTTTAATGGCATGATAAAAAGGCTCGCCCGGTTTCAAAATGATGATATCCTGCCAGTCCCATTCAGGCACGCCGGGTCCGTTGTAATCCGATGAAATCTTATATCTTAATATGGAATTTTCCCAGGCATTGGCTCGCACAGCAATCCAGAACAGCATGAGTTCATTATTTTGATTGATGAATAGCACAGGATTGCAGTCTGGAATATCCGGCGTGTCTGCCATGTTGAATACAGGTTCCCATACCTTCGCACCTTTTTTTAATCGTGAACCTTGAATGAGCACATCATTCGCTGTTCGTTCTCCAGACCCATAAAACCAGCAGGCAATTAAGTCACCGTTAGTTGCTTCGACAATACTGCTGCCGTGCACATGCTTATTCTGGAACGGGAAAATGGGTGTTTTTGTAATACCATCATTTCCGTTAAGAGATCCGATAATTAGAAAAAATAATTGTGTTTTAAATAATAATTCATTCTTCAATAAAACCATGATATAGTCCCATATAGTAAGGTAATAAAAATACGGTTCCTGTAGATAATCCCTGTCCGTTACCGCCAGTATTTAATTCCCAAGGCCCATGATTCCAATGATTAAAATGTCTTTCGTCAACAGGGATAACTTTTCCATTAACCCGGTATCCTTTTGTTACACTGTATTCTTCATCAAATGTATGGTTCCAGTAATGCAATTTTACAATATCAGTTCGGTGACTGTTTTCATGGCGCCAGTTTAATCGATCCAGGGGAAAGCGCATCAATGTTTCAACAGATTCCTCCAGCCATTCAGCATGTGGTTCCAAGTCATAAGTTCCCCAGGCATCTTCAAAATCCAGTCCTGCTGTTGCTGCTCTAAAAGCAAAATTGAAAAACGGATTTAATTCAGAAGCTTCGAGCATCCAGTTCATATACATTGAAAATGCATAAATAGATTTCAACTCAGGATCTGTTTCATAATTGATCAAATTATAATAAGCCATGAATGCCATTTCGTCATCTGATTGGTTTCCGGTTCCTACTCCGCGGTTGAATTTCATATCGATCAAATTTTGAGCATAACTGTGATCTTCAATCAACATATTTGACAAATCCCTATAGCGTTGATCACCTGTCAAATGATATGTAACTGCGAGATAAGATAACATACTTAAAGAGTTTAATCCTCTTTCTACAAACCAATTTTTATCATGGTTTAGTTCATAGGGATTGAATCGTGCCCAGCGAGTAGGTTTACCATCGTGATCTACCAATTGAAAATCGTGATCGATGAGATGATCTGTTAATTTTTTTACATGTTCGCGAACTTGGGCTTTTTCATCTGCTGTTTCCGCAACCAGATCATAATAAAGGGCATATAGAAAATAGTGACCATCCAATTCGTCGGAGCTAGTATCAGTTTTATAATACCATTTTCCATCTTTGCTGATCGGCCACCGCGGTTCGTAGACTTTCCATAGATTATCATCATGGTCATGTTTCTTTTTATCTCTTTCAACACGTCCATCATTTGGATTTTGTCCACTAGTAGGTAGAATAGTACGAGCAACAAAACCCGGCGGCGGAGAAATGGGCGCACCTTGAGTCACCTCCCCTAAAAACTGCAATGCTTCAAATGCTTTTTTGGCACGAGCCTTTGCTTTGGGATCTTTAGTGGCGGCATAAGCGAAACATTCACCCGCTCCATACATACCAGTCCACAATCCATCATTGTCGCTGTCGCGCTGTCGAACACTGGATTTGTCTGCCGGTGCTGGCAATGATACTTCGAGTACAAATTCATAAGGCGTCCTGCGGTGGTAGCGATCAATTTCATCTTCATACCATTTCGCCTTTTCAGCCAATGTCATTTTCTCTTCATAGATCCGGCTTATCCCTTTGTCAGTTGCTATCCAGACTGAACCATCGTTCGAAACAACAATATCATTCACATTATCATCCGGCAGCCAGCGTTTTCCTTGGCGGTACTCCCAGGTTTTTCCATCAAAATGGATAGCACCTTTATGTGTTCCGAACCAGACATCTCCATTCATTCCAGCAGCCATTTTGGTAAAATCGTTGTAGGGTAGACCGTCTTTACCTTCGTAGAGTGTCCATTCAGAACCATCGAATACACCTACGCCTTGAGGACTGGCGAACCATAGCCTGTTTCGGGAGTCAACAGCCACACTACGGCAATCTGCAAGAGCCCAACTGCGATCACCAGATTTAGGTAGAATCTTTAACCAGCCTTCTTTTGAATTATTATTTTTATATAATCCCGATGCACTTGCTACAAAAACTGAATTATTCTGTGCGACAGCAATTTGTTTTATTTGTTGACCAGGAAAATCTTCTTCTAATTCCAAAATGGGTTTCTGTGATGTAGGGATATTGAAGGTGAAAAGATCGTCCCTGCTGGCGATAAATATTTTTTTCCCCGAAAGAGCAATGTCTCCAAAATGAATATCTACTTTAAACTTTTTGGTTAGTGGAATCTTATTTGTAATTCTTTGATCTTCAATTAAATAGACGAATCCTCCAGTTGGTTTTTCATTTTCAGCAACTGTAAATACAGCAGTTTGTTTTCCATTGGAATCGATAAATAATCCTGGTTTTTTTACAACCCCAATATCACTCCATTGATTTAATGATTTACTGTAATAAGATAAAGCAGATTTTGTACTGGCATAAATATCATTGTTATTTGTGGCAGTTATAGAATAAACTTTTTGCCCTTCCAATGCAAAGGTGCGTTTTTCCTGGAAGATTGAGGGGATATACACTTTTTCTTCAGCATTCAGTAATGTGCTAAAGTTTATGAAGACCGCAAAAATGATTATCAGAATTTTCATATTACCAATCACCCTGAATGTTGTTGTTGATAAAATCATGAATATTCAACTTAATGAGAATTAGGTAAGGCTTCCAAAAATGATTTTTCAATATGTGTCAATGCTGATCCCAAGACAATTGTAACATTAGGAAGAATAAAAGGTGGGTTACAATATCGAAAATTATATTTGAAGATGTGCGACAAATCTTTCTATTTTAATCAGATATGATTTAGTAAATAAACTCAGACAGGGAAAATATGGTATTAAAACGTAGAAAATCATATAAAAAAACAACTCTATTTTTCTTTAGTTTAACTGCATATATAATGTGCCAGGATATTTCCGGGGTTGTCTATGATCAAAATGGTTCACCATTGGCTGGAGCCAATGTGATTATAGCGGGAACAAACTCAGGTGCTGCTACCGATGTAGATGGTGTTTTTTCATTTCCTTATACACCATCCGGGAATTTCACACTCATTATTAGTTATATCGGATATAAGATGGTCAAAATGGATTTTTTACCAAGTGACCCTTTGACAAATTTGAAATTCACTTTGATTCAGGGAAAACTTTTTGGTAAAGAAGTAACCGTTTTTGCTAGAAAAAGAGAGGAAACCATTAAAGAAGTTCCTATTTCTATGGTGTCTATTCGTGAAGAAACAATTACAGATATGGGAGCCACATCCATTGAAGATTTAACTGCCATGGTACCCAATGTGTTTGCTTATGATACTCAGTCAGAAACTGGTTTTAACATTCGTGGAATAACCGGCGGAGCTCGAAATCCAGGAATGGCATCAGCTGAGGGTGTTTACTTAGATGGTGTTGTTATGGGTCGACCTTCATTTATAAATACTGATATTGTTGATATACAAAGTGTTGAGTTCCTCCGCGGTCCACAAGGAACATTATTTGGAAGAAATACTGTATCGGGAGCAATCAATTTGATAACAGCGAAACCAACACCGATTAACAAGTCATCGTTTCTTATTGAAAAAGGCGGTTTGGGATATATGAAATTGAAAGGGTCAGCAAACTACAAAGTAACTGATAAGGTATACATATTGTTATCTGGCTATTCATATGACTATGATGGTTATTTGACGAATGTAATTGATGAAACAAAGAAAAAATTTAAAGATAATTTAGGTGGACGATTTTCCATACGGTCAATACAAATACCAAATTTAACTGTAGATATCAGTTTTGATTATTTGCGAGAATATCAAGATCAAATGGGTGAACATATTTCTGATTGGCGAATATCTAGTAATAGTATTTTGTATAACGACAAACCTCTTGATTCAATCTATTTCGCTATGGATTCAATTAATATTTCAGATGAAGATGTTTTTACATTTAGTCACGATACTGTTGGATATGCAAACAGAGAATTAAAAGGTGTTTCATTAAACACAAATTATATAATTAATGAATATCTAAATATTATTTCAGTTATTTCTTATCGAAAATCTTCTGTACAGTGGTTTAATGATGAAGATGGAACCGGAGTGGATATTTTGACAGGAGATTGGAATGACACGGGAGAGCAGTCTTCTATTGAATTTCGATTGGTCTCAAATTCTAATTTCCGTTTTTCATGGCTTACTGGAGTGTTCTATTACAATCTATATGAAAGGCTAATAGGGCCTGTATATCCTAAACCATTATTTTTTCACTTAGTTACCGGTTTACCAATGTTTTTGGTAGAGCAGCAATTTGCAGGAGCAAGGATAAAACCTGAAGGACGCGGAAATACAGTGAGTTTGGGGGCCTATGCTTCTGCTGATTATCAAGTATCTGAAAAACTCACCCTGACAGTTGGATCAAGATACTCGTATGATAGCAAACATTTTAAATTTCGACAGGAAGGAATACCTTCATTTGGTTATGTTAATGTACCTGCTGATTCAAATGGAAGTTTAATTGCAGGTTATTTTGATAGTACAAAATCATGGAAAGCAATTATGCCGACATTCAACTTGAAGTACGCACTTTCTCCAGCCTTAAACGTATTTGGAACTATTTCAAAAGGGTATAAAAGTG
>CATMBH010000056.1:0-7748 GCA_950063985.1 uncultured Fidelibacterota bacterium | reverse complement strand
GAAAATTGAACAATAAGCCCTCCAGTCCCAGCTAGGAATCCACCTACAACAGGAAAGGGGATAAAGCGCACTAGTTTGCCCAATTTGAATTGACCCAGGATAAAGAAAAATACACCGACTAATACTGACGTAACACCAATTGCCACGAACATGTATTCAAATAATTGCTGGCCTGTCCAATCTGAACCTGCTGAACCAATGATTGTTGCTGCCATAAGTGCAAGGATGGCAATGGGAATATCTTGCGGGGCGATCAAAACCACTGGATTCTTTGAAGCAAATGCCGAAAATAATGCATAAATCAAAGACGCTACTAATAGAATGCCGATTCCTTGGGGTAAATAGGGAGTAAGTGGCCCAATAAAAACCAGGGCACTCAATGCCATAGCTGAAATAATACATATGATACCGTTAACTGAACCGGCAATAAGGCTAGGAAGGATATCTGAAAATGGAGATTTATTTTTCAGGATTTAATCCCATTGTATTCATATATTCAATTTTGTACGAATTTAATAAATCTATTATCTCTGTTCGCTGTTTGATCAATTCATAGATCAAAGTTCGTTTCTTATAAAAAACAGATATAAAGCGCAGTTGTTGGCGATAATCGCGAACACGATTGATGTACTGAAGAACAAAATTGCCACTGGGGATCAACGATAGTGCATAAATGAAGGTCCAAATGAAACTACCAGTGAGAGATGCAAAAATGATGATTTCAATGGGATAATAAATTAAAAAAATAATGGTTCCAGACAACATTTTCCATGGGGCAACTTCTGCTTTGTGTTGTACAAAATGACGGGCATACCAGCGGGGTAATTTATAGGGAATCACAATATTGATCAGTCCATAAAGATAAATAGGGAACATAATTATTATGTATGAAATTGCTTTTGTTCTTTCCCAAAAAGTAACCCTGCTACTTGCAGGATCCAAAAATTCATCCTTAATCTGCAAACGATTGAGAAGCCGCTGATAGAGGTTCAGCTTCCCATTAAATTCATTTACTTTCAACGGTTCATTTTCATAATACCATTCCACCGCATTGATAAGCCCTTTGGTCACAGAAAAATCATCAGCCTTGTTATCAGTTTCTAAACCCAGATCAACAGCCAATTCTTGTTTGTAAATTCTTTCCAGTGCTTCAACGATCACCTGCATTTCTAAGTCTTTAAGATTGATGGTGAGTTTTGATAATGCTATTTTAATCTGTTCAGTTACTAGATGTACAGCTTCTTTTTTATCCCGCTCATATACGTCCCGAAAATCAGTTAATTGTATTGGTTGACCAAACCGTGTAGAAACATCGCTGCGAAATTTTATAGCGTTTGTATAATTTAATCCTACAGGGATGATCTGCACACCTAACTGCCAATCATTTTCAGCTTCAGCACCAAACCCAATGCGCGCGGCTCCTGTTTTGATCTGACTCAATATGCGGTCACCAGTGGAAATGCCTTCAGGAAAAATAAGGAAAGCTTTATTATGTTTAAGAATCTCATACCCTTTAGAAAATGTCTCTTTATTTTGATCCATTTTACTGGGATCATCCACCTTACGATAAACAGGTACAATTTGGATCCGGCGTAAAAACCATCCTGCAATCATATTATTGAAAAGGGTACTTTTAGCAAAAAAATGCAGTTTTCTTTTACATGTATACCCAATGATCATTGGATCCATTATCGTGTTGGGATGATTGGCAGTGAAGATGATGGGTACATCTTTTTCAATATAATCCACATTCTCTGCAGAAATTTTATTGAAAAAAGTTCTAATGGCCGTAATAGCCATTAATTTGATCAAAAAATACAGCATGTTTTACTCTTCGCAGATCGTTTGAATATAAAAAGGACTTGGATCCGGCAGTTCTCCTTTTTCAATGAGTTGTTGTAAATATTTAACGGAATAACTTGGTTTAGCCATGCTGTCATAATAATCGAAAATACCTTGAATTCGATCCGATTGAAACTTTAAACAATAGTGGGGAATATTTTGCAACACCGCTTGGGATTTTGGCATAAGGCTTAAGTTCTGGTTTTCGTAATAATAAGAGGGGTTATAAGATTCATCCCAGAAGGGATTCACATAATTTCGTAAATCAAAAACCCCTTCCAATTCCCATCCTCTCCCGGAACGTTTTAAATGTGTCGGTCCTGCTTTGCATAAATCTAAAGCAAGCTGAAATCCCTGAAAATTACTTTCCAGGTCAGCATATGAGAATACTCCAGATGGGATCTTACCCAGAATATTTTTCTCTCCGAATATCCCCATTGATATAGCCATTTGCATAGCTGCTTCTTCAGACTCTAACTGCTCAAGCGTTAAATTATATATCCTGTAATACAAATATCCCGATGCAGTAAAATGGGTTAATTTGTCCAAACCGATATAAATACCGCCAATATTGATAATTTCATCAATTTGTATCTCTAAACTGTAATCTTGGTATTTCTCAAGATTCTTAAATGGTAATTCTCTACGGAAGATGCTCTTCTTATAGCGTTCACTAATATGCGTTTCATCATTGGGGTATTTATCAATTTCGGTGGAATTTTTCAATTGCTTTTCCAAACGCGTATTTAGACCTATACCAAAATGTTTTAAAATTTTACCGGCAGCCTCTTCGCAGGAACAGTCATTGTGATTTTTGTTAATTTCATCCAACGCTGCTTGAATTTCTGTATTGAATAGTTTATTCAAATAGTGGGATTCATCATTGGGCAGCTGATTCCAGGCCAAGTATTGATCAACTTCACCTGCAAAGATGGTAAGATTCAGTATGATGATGGGCAGTACAATCTTCATGGTAACTATATCACTATGTAGGAAACTATGTAAGAACTGAACAGTTGGAAACTTCTTTTTGCTAAACCATATTCCTGAAAGGAATTTATATGAAGCAACTGTGCATAATGCTTGTTTTGGCAGTTATATTGATTGCCCAAAACGGCAAAGGAGAGAGAATAATGACTGAAAAAGTCCAAAAATCCGCAGCAGAGTGGCAAACATGCCTGACGCCGGTAGAGTACCGTATACTGCGGAAAAAAGGCACCGAACAGGCGTTTACAGGCAAATATTATCATCACAAGGAAGACGGCAACTATATATGCGCTGCCTGCGAAAATGAACTGTTCAGTTCTGAAACGAAATACGATTCCGGCAGCGGTTGGCCCAGTTTTAGTGCAGCCATCGCAGAGGGTAAGATAAATTATAAAGAAGATAACTCTTTGGGAATGTCACGGATTGAAATCTTATGTGCCAAATGTGATTCCCATTTAGGACATTTGTTTGATGATGGCCCCCAACCGACCGGAAAACGCTACTGTGTGAATTCAATCTCCCTGGATTTCAATAAGGAAGAATGAGTTATTATTCCGGAAAAAATATTCTGATCAGCGGTGCTGCCAGCGGCATTGGAAAGCTCATGGCCATGGAAATGGGAAAACTCGGTGGGAATATGTTATTATTGGATATTGATGCACTTGGGCTAGAATCGCTCAAAAATGAGATGGCTGAAAAAAATATACATTCCAAATTTTTTATATGTGATTTATCAAACCGTCAAAATATCTACACAACAGCACAACAGATAGGAGAAGTAGATATCCTGGTCAATAATGCCGGAATTGTAACTGGAAAAAATATTTTGGATGCCCAGGATGAAATGATCGAAAAGACCTTTCAAGTGAATATATTAGCCCATTTCTGGCTGGTTAAAAGTTTCCTCCCAGGTATGATAGAAAGAGATTCTGGTCATATTGTGACTATTGCTTCCGCAGGCGGACTTGCCGCAACTCCACGAATGACAGATTATTGCAGTAGTAAATTTGCTGCCGTTGGCTTTGACGAATCATTACGATTGGAATTAAAAAAAATGGGCAGCAACGTATTGACAACTATCGTATGTCCTTTTTTCATTGATACCGAAATGTTCACCGGTGCCAAAACGCGCTTCAGTTTTTTATTACCCATTTTGAAAAAGGATTATGTTGTTAACCGCATCATCAAAGCGGTTGCCAGGAAAAAGCGCAGATTAATCATGCCGCGCTTTATTTATACAATATTTCCATTACGACTATTACCATTTGCTGGTCAGGATGCCTTTCTGGATTTCTTTGGTGTCAATAAATCCATGGATGAATTTGTTGGCAAGGGAGGAAATGTTTAATTTCCTGACAACTTTTATACATTAACCTCTATCTACGTGCCAAATCCCAAATGACGATATACAAAAGAAATACATCCTTGTTTTTTGTGTTATTCACAATTCTCAGTGCCAATGAAACTGATCCCTATCAGCTTCCAGTCTTTAATATTTCACGAACCTTGGGGAGTATAACGATCGATGGTCATCTTGATGACGTGGGTTGGCAGTCTACTAATGTTATAAATAATTTTTTGGAGGTAATGCCAGGTGAAAACATACCTCCTATTGTTAGAACGGAAGCATTTGTTACCTATGACAGTAAAAATTTTTACGTTGCTATAAAGTGCTATGATGATCCTAAAAATATTCGCGCACAAATTTCCAAGCGTGACCGCATATATAACGACGATTACGCTGGATTTTATATCGATACCTATGGTGATGCTAATAGAGCTGTAGAATTCCAGGTTAATGCACTTGGTATACAGGGAGATAGTCAAACAGTAGGCACAAATGAAGATCAGTCATTTGATATGATATTTTCATCCGCGGGTATCATCACTGAAGAAGGCTATCAGGTAGAGGTCGCCGTACCATTTAGTAGTCTCCGTTTCCCTGATAAGGTAGAACAAACATGGCGATTTTCCGTATTCCGCTCTCTTCCACGCAATGATTTTAAGCGCAAAATGGCTACATTTAGAATGGATCGAAATAATCCATGTAATCTCTGTCAGTTTGGATATCTCAAAGGTGTCAGTGGAATTAAGTCAAGTCGCTCGATTGAATTATTACCTAGCATGGTGGGTACACAAAGTGGAGAATTGGATAGTAATAATGTTTTTCAAGAAAATGATTTTAATAGTGATTTAGCACTAGGTATAAAAATTCCAATAGGTCAGACAACGACTATTGAAGTTGCTATTAATCCTGATTTCAGTCAGATTGAGGCAGATGTAACACAATTTGATGTTAATAATAATTTTGCACTATCATATCCCGAACGACGTCCATTTTTTAATGAGGGTAGCGATCTTTTTAGTGCTGGCGGTCATGAGTGGCAGCCAAATATAAAACCGGTATATACGCGCTCAATAAATGATCCCAGTTTGGCTATAAAAATATTGGGCAGAGTCGGAAAAACAGATTATGGTATGATCAGCGCGTTAGATGAAGAAAGTGGAATTGTTGTGCCCTTTGAAAATGGTAGCGAAATTGTGGCTCCTGGAAAAAGTCTTGTCAATGTTTTACGATTGAAACATTCTTTGGATAACAGTTCTTATATTGGTGGTGTGATCACAGATCGTCGTTATGTAACGGGAAGCGGGACAAATATTGGGGCTGATGGTGTATATTATTTTAATCAAAATATTTTTATTAATTGGCAAGCATTTGCCAGTATGACACAAGAACCCAATGACACCTCTTTATCCACAGAGATCAATGGTTCAAAATTTGGTGCCGATAGTTTAACATCGGACTTCGACGGCGAAGAATACAATGGCCATCAAATGTTTTTACGACTGACCCGGTCAACCCGTAACAGCCGATTCAATTGTTTTGTTGCTGAAAAAACACCCACTTTCAGGGTGGATACTGGTTACCTCAAACAGAACCATGAGCGCAACCTTGGCGGCAACTATACCTTTATTCGATATCCAAAAACAGACCTGGTGGAAAAATATACATTTACTTTAGCCACCGGTAGAGTGTGGAATTATGATATGGAAATAAAGGAACAATGGTTTTATACTTCATTGGGCGGGGAATTCAAAGGACGTATAGATGGAGATATTAATTATTTTATACTGAATGAAAACTTTTTGGATTCATTGTACACCGGTTTACAACATTTGGAATATGATTTAGATAAAAATTTTGGTGAAAAATTATCCATTGGCACCCGTGGTTCAAATAATAAAACGATCATACGTTACTTGGATACACCAGAGATAGGCCGATCAAAATCTTATAGTGTCTGGTTGCGCTTAAAGCCTACAGCAAATATCAATATCAACCCATCATTGAATTATAATGATGCTCAAAATTTGGATAAAGATAAATATTATTATAAAGGACAACGCATTCGTATACGATTTACTTATCAGTTCAGTAAATATCTTTCCTTGAGATTGGTAGGACAATACTTTTATCAGAAAGATTTTATAAATGATGAAATAGAAAAAGCTGTGGATTTACAACCTTTGATTAGTTATCAACCCAACCCTTTCACTATTTTTTATATTGGTTCATCTATTGATTTTGATGAAGGGCCTGACGGTTATAAATCGTTTGACATGCTGCAAAGCAACCGCCAGATCTTTCTGAAATTTCAATACCTCTTTCAAACCTAAGCCCTTCTCCCTTACGCTGTTGTAAATTTCAATTATGAAACTGGATGTAATTCTCTGTCACTACGGCGAGATCGCCCTGAAGGGCAAGAACCGCAGTTATTTTGAAAAAATGCTGCAGGAAAATATACGCAAAGCACTAAATCGATTCGCCCCTGACACCTTTGCGTCAATCGGACGTATGTATGGTCGCCTCATTATACGTTTGAATGATCACGGGCAAAATGAAATTGAATCAATAACTGCCGTTTTGAAAAATGTATGCGGGTTGGTCTATTTCGCTCCAGCTATCAAAACGGTTCAGGATATGGAAACCATCACAAAACTGGCAGAAAAAATAATGATATCAGGTGAATATGCTACTTTTCGTGTAACTGCAAGAAGAACAGATAAGGATTTTCCCATCAGCGCTCAAAAAATAAATGAAGATGTGGGTGCTGCTATTTTAGCTGCAACCGGCAAAAAAGTAAATCTCAGCAATCCGGAAAAAACTTGTTTTATCGATGTGGTGGATAAAAGTGCATTTATATATACTGAACGAATTCATGGACAGGGCGGGCTTCCTGTTGGCGTGAGCGGAAAAGTGTTGTCTTTACTATCTGGCGGTATTGATTCACCTGTTGCTGCTTACTATGTCATGAAGCGGGGCGCTGCTGTTTCCTTTGTGCATTTTCATTCTGTTCCATATACCAATGAAGCATCTATTGAAAAAGTCAGGGAGATGATCGAAAAGTTGCAAGTTTTCCAACAAAAGATAACTCTCTTTTTAGTTGAATTGGCATCAATTCAAAAAGAGGTTATGGTCTTAACAGCTGGAAAATACAGGATTATACTTTACCGGCGTTTCATGGTGTGCATTGCGGAAAAGTTGGCGAAAAAACAGCGAGCTGTGGCGTTGTTAACCGGCGATTCTCTGGGGCAAGTTGCTTCACAGACATTGGAAAACATGAGCGTAATTGAAGAAGCTATAAGTATACCACTACTGCGACCGTTAATTGGTTTTGATAAACTGGAAATAATAAATAAAGCGAGGGCTATAAACACCTATGATATTTCCATTTTACCCGATCAGGATTGTTGTGCCCTATTTGTCCCTAAACATCCTGCAACCAAAGCAAGACTAAAGGATATATTATCTGAAGAGAAAAAATTAAAAGTCGATGAAATGGTTCAGCGGGCAGTTGCAAATATTAAAATCGAACAATTTGATTGAATGGAACTATAAGTCCACGGTGAAAAAGATA
>CATMBH010000055.1:0-7803 GCA_950063985.1 uncultured Fidelibacterota bacterium | reverse complement strand
TTGATTTTGGAGGAAATCCATTGAATACAACATTGCTGCCAGTTCCAATGACTGTTCCAGTATTAAACCTCGTACCTATAGCTGTTTTTACATGATCACCCATGAAGCAGCCCACATGTTTTAAACCCGTATTCGTCATAACACCATTGACTATCACATTAATATCGCTGTAATTATTTTTCAGGTTACTGATTACTGTTCCCGCACCAAGATTCACCCACTGGCCTAAATACGCAACGCCCAAATGGCCATCATGTGACTTATTACTCCAGCCCTGCATAATAACGCTGTTTATTTCCCCGCCCAATTTACATACGGGCCCAATGGAGCAGCCGCCCTTGATCTGTGTCATGGGTTCGACGACACAATTTTCACCTAAATACAAGGGCCCTTCCAAATACGACAGTGGTTTAACGACAGTATCATTTGCAATGATAACTGGCCCTTGAGAAGCATCAACAATTGCTCCCGGATAGATGGTAGCAGATTTATGAGCTAAAATGTTCTCTGTATTTATCAATATTGCTTCTGTTTCAGGTGTAGAAAATTCAGAGAAAAACTGTTTATCTTTTTCAATTTGCTGGTTGGTCAATGCAACCGCTTCCCATAAATACTCTACAACGTTTGAACTTATTTCTTTCTTATCATCATCACTTTTAAAATCATTTTCAACAGGTCCACCAGCTTGTAGCCATGCTTGCCCTGCCTCTTTTGATAGATTTGCGCCAATAAGAGTTTTATTATTGTAGAAAAGAGTTCCCGGTTGATTCATTATAGAATCAATATCTTCAGCACTCCAGAGTGCATTGCCTAATAGCCAAATACCTTCATCAACGGTTGAAGAATTCACACTATTACCTGGAAATGTTTCTTTTGTAATCTCTTCTAATCCAGGACGTACAAAAAAATGGATATTTTCATTGGGCAGTAAAAAATTAAGCCGTTCAATAAACGTAAACGCTCCACAGCGCACATCAAATGCTGGCCGTGTCAGCGTGATGGGCTCCAGATTTAATGTACGGTTATTTTCAAAAATATAAATATTCAAGTGAGTCCCAATAATTGCTGGATGTTCCGAAATCCTATTTCAAGATATTCGCTCCCTTTACGTTCGATCAATATATTATAATATTTTTCACTTTCTTCAGTATAAAAGCCAATACGCATGGGTGCATTTGATTGCTGCACAATGGTTGCTGAAATCGGATCGAAATCAAAATTTAAATCTATCACAGCATCCGGCTGTGATGTAAATATTATTTCCAAAAATGACTTATGAAGTAAACCCCAGCGATTCACATGTTCCTTTGAGTACGTAATCAAGCGGTCATTAATAGATGAATCAATATATTCCAAATTTCTACGCATAGCGATATAACGCACCTGTATGCGGCCTTCCGGGCCAATGGCATTTTGCAGCGCTTGTATAAAGATGCGCGCCATGCGGGAATGTTCCGGCTTTTTTGGCAACAACACTAAAAGATTTGAAAAGGGATAGCGTTCCTTCCTTAAAGCCAATCCAATGGTGCCATTTGATTTTTTCCGGGGACGGTTCCACCACAATGCTATGCGAGTTTTTAAAGGTAAATTCACGGCGGAATATAACTTTTTTCACAGAATAGAACCTGTGTAGTTTCGCCCTTCTATTAATCTGAGGAAATAATGGGCGTAGGTAAAAAAATTCTTTTTGGCGGGCTGGGCTGGGTCTTGGGCGGACCCATTGGAGCAATTATAGGGTATTATCTCGCCTCGCAAGGTGATCATGCTGATCAAGGGTATTTTACCCAGCCAACGACACGAGGCTATCCAAATACAAAACCTGGGGATTTCATGGTATCTCTGTTGGTACTCCTGGGCGCTGTCATGAAAGCAGATAAACAGCTGTTGAAATCTGAACTGGATTATGTAAAAAATTTCCTACGCCAGCAATTCAGTCATCAAGACACCCAGGAATATATGATCCTGTTTAAAGATATCATTAAACAGGATTACCCCATTCGCGATGTGTGCCGCCAAATTCAACGCTCCATGGATCATCCCAGTAGATTGGAGTTAATTCATGTGTTGTTCGGCTTGTCCAAGGCAGATGGCCACGTCCATCCTGACGAAATCAAAGTCATTAATACCATTGGCCGTTACTTGAATATTAATGACAGTGACTTTGATTCTATTAAGGCTATGTTTGTTAAGGATACACATTCAGCCTACAAGATACTTGAAATTGAAAAATCTGCAACAGACAGCGAAGTAAAAAAAGCATATCGTAAAATGGCTTCTAAATATCATCCCGATAAAGTGACTCATCTTGGAGATGATTTGAAGCATCTGGCGGAAGAAAAATTCAAGGCAGTGAATGATGCCTATCAATCAATCAAAAAAGAGCGAGGCATGTCTTGAGCCGGGAAGAACCTGGGCAATTTCCTTTTACTCGGGGAATTTATCCTGAAATGTATAAACAGCGGCTATGGACTATGCGCCAGTACGCCGGCTTCACCACTGCAGAAGAATCAAATAAACGCTATCATTATTTGCTTAATCATGGTGTATCTGGACTTTCTGTAGCCTTCGACCTGCCCACGCAAATAGGATATGATTCTGACCATGAAATGGCCTTAGATGAAGTGGGTAAAGTGGGTGTGCCAATCTCCACTCCGGATGATATGGTCAGGTTATTCAAGAACATTCCCCTGGAGTCCGTTTCCACATCCATGACCATCAATGCCACAGCCGCTATTCTTCTGGCTTTGTATATCATTAC
The DNA here is from genome assembly GCA_950063985.1 of uncultured Fidelibacterota bacterium. Lineage (GTDB taxonomy): Bacteria > Fidelibacterota > Marinisomatia > Marinisomatales > TCS55 > UBA2126. The sequence goes on along the minus strand of CATMBH010000055.1, from coordinate 5,045 downwards.
AGCGGAAAAGCAGGGTGTTTCTGCAGATAAATTAAATGGTACAATTCAGAATGATATCCTGAAGGAATATATCGCCAGGGGTACATATATCTATCCACCCGGACCTTCGTTAAGAATTGTGACGGATATTTTTGATTTCTGCTCCAATCATGTTCCGAACTGGAATACCATTTCCATTTCCGGATACCATATCCGTGAAGCTGGTTCAACCGCAGCACAAGAACTGGCTTTCACACTGGCAAATGGTATTGCTTATGTACAAGCAGCAATAGATAAAGGCCTGGATGTTGATACTTTTGGCAAACGGCTTTCTTTTTTCTTCAATTCCCATAATGACTTTTTAACTGAAGTAGCCAAATTCCGCGCGGCACGGCGGATGTGGGCTAAAATAATGAAAGAACGTTTTGGTGCTACCAAAGAAAAAACCATGATGTGCCGCTTCCATACACAGACCGGTGGTTCCACATTGACCGCTCAACAAATTGATAACAATGTTGTGCGTACGACCATCCAAGCTATGTCAGCAGTTCTGGGCGGAACACAATCCCTCCATACCAATTCCCGTGATGAAGCATTGGCATTGCCCACAGATGCAGCTGCAAAACTAGCCTTGCGTACCCAACAGATCATTGCTCATGAATCGGGTATTGCCAATCATCCTGATCCGCTGGGCGGTAGTTATTTGATAGAAAAATTAACTGATCAATTGGAAGCAGAAGCTAACGCAATTATTGCGGATATTGAAGCTATGGGAGGTGCTGTTGAAGCTATTGATAAGGGGTGGATACAAAATGAGATTAGCCGCAGTGCATATGAATATCAAATTAAAATAGATACAAATGAGCAGATTATTGTTGGTGTAAATAAATATGAATCTGATGAAGAGGATGAAACTGAATTATTGAGCATTAATCAAGAAGCCGTTGAAGTTCAGAAAAAACGAGTAGTTGATTTCAAAATAAAGCGCAATAATGACCATGTGCAAAATAGGTTGAACGATCTCCAATCAGCTGCTGCTAACGAAGAAAATCTCATGCCTGCCATCATTGAGTGTGTTAAACATGACTGCACATTGGGTGAAATTTCCGATATTCTGCGTGCTGTGTTTGGCGAATACAATTCTTCTTTCTAATAATAGTTTCAAAATGAATTCACGTCTATTTGCCTCTATTATATCCTTTATTTTCCACCCAATGCTCATTTCCCTTGCGGCATTTTTGCTACTCATTTACAGCAGTAATCCTATTCCTGAAAACGCTAATTCAATTCTTGCAATCTGCTTTGTATTTTCAAACCTTATTCCTATTGCGACTGTGTTAATACTCAAGAAAACAGGGATAATTTCTGACCTTGATGCGTCACAAAAAGAACAACGGATTTACCCTTTAATGCTAGGGATTCTGTATTCGGGACTTGGATTTCTGGTACTGACTTTATTACAGGCTGATGCCCTCGTTAGAGGATTAATGTTCTGTTATATGACCAATACAATCATCACCATTATCATCACCAGGTACTGGAAAATCTCCATCCATGCTATGGGGATTGGCGGACCCATTGCGGTGTTATGGATAGCCGGTTTTCAATACCCTATTATTGGATTTATAATATTATTAAGTGTCAGCTATGCCCGCGTTATTTTAAAAGCCCATTCAATTAATCAAGTTACTGCTGGCTCAATAGCAGGATTGATTTTAACCTACGCCCAACTACACTTATTTTTTGTTTAAACATGTTTACAAACCTCATCCAAACTAATCTCACCACTACTGTCCTGGGTAAAAAAATAGAGCAATATACCTGGACTGAATCCACCAATGACGATGCTTGGGAGCTGATCGAAGAAGGAGCTGCTGAAGGAACTGTTGTTATTACAGATAAACAGACTGCCGGTAAAGGACGTACCGGTCGGAATTGGGTGGCTACTCCGGGAAAAAGTTTAACCGCTTCCCTAATTTTAAATCCAGCTGTGAACAGCAGGCTGTCCGGCTGGTTCTCATTATTAACCGGAGTTGCTGTGGTAAATGCTCTAATTGAATTAGGTCTCGAATCAAAATTGAAATGGCCGAATGATATAATGGTCAGTGTCAGAAAACTCGGCGGAATTCTCTGTGAAAGTCGTGTTAAGGGAAAAACACTCGAATGGGTTGTGATCGGCATCGGCTTGAATATCAATGAACTTGAAAACGAATTACCAAAAGAATTACAGGCAACATCATTTTTTATGGAAAAATCTTCATCTACACAACGGGAACTGGTTTTAGCCAATATTCTAAACCACCTTGAACCATTATATAATTCATTAAAAGAAAGTGAAGATTCAACCCAATTGTCGTCCATGTGGACAGATCATTGTAACCATTTAAACAAGACAGTTAAATTTGAAGCTGAAAATGAATCACTCTCAGGTGAATTCATGGGCATCAATGCAGATGGGGCAGCAATTATTATTACGAACGGAATTGAAAAAATCTATGCAAGTGGAGATATCCATTTAATTCAATTATGATCCTGGCAATCGACATCGGTAATACAAATGTAGTTCTCGGTCTTTTTAACAATGACGAACTCATAGAAAGTTGGCGGTTAAATACGGCTTCTACGCGGACGATTGATGAATGCTGGGTTGCTGTCAAATTGTTGGCCATGGATGCCAACCGTGACCTCAAAGCAATCGATGGTGTTGTTATCGGCAGCGTGGTACCTAAAGAAACGTTTGTTTTCAAGAAAATGTGCGACCATTACTTGAACCTCACTCCTTTTGAGATTAACGGTTCCGTTGATCTTGGAATAAAACTGGATGTCACTTCCCCTGAAGAAGTCGGAGCAGACCGCATTGCTAATGTTTATGCTGTGGGAAAGTTGTATGGCAAGCCAGCCATAGTAGTGGATTTTGGCACAGCAACGACGTACGATGTTATTGATAAAAGCGGTAATTTTATCGGCGGCGCCATCGCCCCGGGAATTGAAACCAGTGCCATACATCTATTCCAGAAAGCAGCATTACTGCACCCCATCGATTTTGAAATTCCTGATTCCGCCATCGGCCGGGATACACGCACCAATCTGGAGAGTGGTATATTATTTGGAGCCGCCGATCAAGTCGATGGCATGATTAAACGCATAAAAACTGAAAAAGAATGGAATGATATTCCTGTGGTTATAACCGGTGGATTAGGTAAAGTAATCGGTGGCATTGCCAAAGTGGATATCACTTTTGATGATGACCTTACCCTAAAAGGGTTATTTCATTTATATAAAGATTTGAACTGATTAGAAACGGTGCGGGGGCGATACCTTAATATTCACTTCATAGCCGGAGTATTTTTCCTGTAAACCATTTTCCATATCTTTACAACACTCTACGATTTGAGATTGGGTCATTCCTGACTGCACATTTATACCAAATAAGATCACGTGGTGGTTTTCTGTTTGGACGACACGAACATCATGGATATCCATGATGCGATCATCTCCGTTCCAGGTTTGATTTAGGAAGGATTGAACTTCCTGCACCAATGGATTTCCGGGTTGTACGGGATCCATGTGGACAGTGGGTTCAATACCCATGGCTTTTTCAAGTTGTTCTTCAACTTCTTCTGAAATATCATGCGCCACAGCGGTGGTTTCATCCGCATCAATTTCAACATGGACGCTGGCAAATTTATCCTGGCCGTAACTATGAACCGTAATATCGTGGACGCCTAAAACACCATCGACACTCAACACAATTTGTCTAATATCTTCCACTTCTTCCGTGGTGGGCGGTTTGCCGATGAGATTATCCACCGCATCCCTGGCGATCTCAAACCCAGTATAGATCAAAAACAGCGCCACGCCTAATCCGGCCCAGCCATCCACCGCTGAATATCCAAAAATTCCGGCAACCATTGCGCCCACAACCAAGAGACTGGAAATGGCATCAGTGCGGTGATGCCATGCATCAGCAAGGAGCGTCCCAGAAGCGATTAAAGACGAAAGGTATTCGGCATACTGTGCTGTGATTTCTTTCAAGATAATGGTCGCTGTCAGCACCACCACCATCCACCATTTCGCTTCCACCACTTCGGGATGTAGGATTCGGTCAATAGCCACTTTGATGAATTCGATTCCGGCTACACAAAGTAGAATGGCAATAATAAGCGTGGCAATATATTCGGCTCTACCGTGTCCGTAAGGATGTTCTACATCAGCGGGCTTTTTAGCCTGCTTGAAGCCCCAGATCACAACGGCGGATGAGACGACATCGGACAATGTGTGAATGGCGTCTGCGATCACACTGACGGCACCAACCATCAGACCAATGGCCATTTTGAGTATAAACAGGATTCCGTTGACCAGAACCGAAATCCAACCTTGAAACACACCGATTTTGGTTCGGTAAATTTGTGCCGATTCTTTTGTATTTGGAACGAAACGGTTGGTAAGTGTTTCAAACACGGATATTAGATCAATCCTTTGATATTGAGCAGTTTGTTCCTCCTGAGGCGGACCAGCGCATATTCGAATGACCACTTGATACAGGTAGAACCGATTTTGCCATCTTTGTGAATGGCGAGTTTTTGTTTTTCAGTTATTAATAGTTCGGCTTTGAGCATATAATTACGGTTAAAACACAGTTGTAGATTAGAGAGTAAACCTGTTAAACACAATAATTTGGTTTAGCATAATTTTAGTCACAAACTAGAACAAAATTAAATAAACGTATTTGCTGAAAATTATTAATTGTTTATTTTAATATAGATTGAGGTGTAAACTGAGTGAATTCATAAATGAAAAGGATTTAAATATGAAAATTGCCAGATTATTACAATTATTATTCTTTCTATCGCTTATCTTTATTTCATCGTGCAGTGAAGTTGAAGAAGAGCTGGGCGATACATCCCTTATTACATTTGAAGAAGCAACATTTTCTGAAGACGAATTCATCATTTATTTAACAGAAGATCCAAATGGAAAAACATTTTCATTCGGTGCTGGTACATTCAGTTTTTCCAATACAATTCCGCTGGCAGATATTGAAAATCTAACTATTAAGGGAGCAG
>CATMBH010000054.1:0-7881 GCA_950063985.1 uncultured Fidelibacterota bacterium | reverse complement strand
TCCTCTGTGATCAGTGGTTAATTTGATCTTCAATGACTATCCTTCCGCTTGTAATTGGATGATCCAGTCCTTCAATGAGTAATCCCAAATTATCACCAATGCCAGTGACTTTCCCTCGGGCTATTTCTTCACTCTGTTCTGTTGAAGTATCCGTAAATACTCTCACCCTTTTCCCAATTACATAGGAACGATCTTGATAAATATTTAGAAAGTTTGAATGTTTATTTTTCAATAACTGCTGATAGTTATCATCCAAAATAGTGACCAGACGATCCAGTATAATCTTCTGTGAAAAGTAGTTTTTCTCTGCTACAAAATCAAATAAAGAAGCCGCTACCTGATTAAATCTGCTGGGAGTTGTCTGGGGGGTCGTTTCTACATTTAGTCCGATTCCAAGCACAGCTCCTGTGATACTATCTCCCATTGTCTGTGTATGAGCCAGAACACCACATACTTTTTTTGAATCAATAACAATATCGTTAACCCATTTAATCGATGCTCTTCCAGTCAATTCTTTTATGGAATCAATTGTCTGGATTACTGATACCGCCGATAAAATGATGAACCCTCCTGCAAAATATTCTATCTCCTGGTTTGGTGAAAGATAAGCAGATAGGTGGATGTTCCCGGGTAAGGTCACCCATGGTCGATTTTTAAAACCGTGAAAATGTTTCCCTGATCCTGCAAGGCAGAGTATTCCGCCCGGCAGTTCTGGTTCAGACTGAGAAATTTTAATCAGGGTATCATACTGCGATGTGAGAGCAAATTCTAAAATAAAAAGATGTTTCCAGTTGTCTTGCCTGTTGATTTCACCCATAAAAAATGTATTATTTTTAATCAATTTTTCTGTCAGGGATTGGATGTTTTTATTCAATGATTTCAGGCTGATTTTTTTCCAGTCAGGTTTTTGATCTAAAACACCCTCAGCATAGTCCTGATTATCTGTATAGACTAACATATTCTGTGATAAGGATTTTCATTAAACAGTTACAGTATTCAAACCAAATCTTTCGGTCGAATCACATCGCAGGTTGTGATTGTTGATGTATGATTTCTGATACCGGATTTATCAGATTAGCGTTGGGTTTATCTTCCTAAAATTTAATCCCGACCGGCAGGACTTTTCGCCCTACTATCATCACCTAGGTTTATTAAACACAAAAATTATAAGCCGGGCTCATAACCCGAAGAGCATGGGTTTTAACCCTTGCCTGCTAATGTTACCATTATGGAATTCTGTATATGTAGGCGGTTTTCTGCCTGGTCAAAGACAATGGAAATATCTGATTCAATGACCTCGTCCGTTACTTCCCGCCCTCTCTCAGCGGGGAGACAGTGCATAAACAAAGTTTCTTTTCCTGCTGACTCCATCAGTTTTTCATTCACCTGAAAATCTTTGAACAGCTTTTCTCTTTCCTCCACCTCTTCTTTCTGACCCATTGAGGCCCACACATCGGTATAAACCACATCTGCATTTTGCACTGCCGTATGAGGGTCATGACTAATCTCAATTTCGGAACATCCGCCTTTTCTCGCTAATTCAACTGTCTGTTCCTCCGGCGTATAGCCTTCCGGGCAAACACAAACAAAATTCATGGATATTTTTGAAGCAAAGTGCAACCAGGAATGAACAATATTATTCCCGTCACCTACATAACATATTTTTAAGTCCTCTATCCTGTTTTTTGCTTCCCATATGGAAAAAATATCTGCCATAATCTGGCAGGGATGATTGTAATCGGTGAGGCCGTTTACGATGGGCGAATCAGAATATTCAGCCAATTCCAGAATATGGGCATGGTCAAAAAGCCGGGCCATGATTATATCATTGTAGCGGCTGACCACCCGGGCGATATCCTTGATGGCTTCACGCTTGCCTATACCAATATCATTGGGTCCCAAAAATAAGGCATGGCCGCCCATCCAAGTAAAACCGGTCTCGAAGGATATGCGCGTTCGGGCAGAAGGCTTGGCAAAGATCATAGCTAGTGATTTATTATGGAAATGCTTGAAATCCTCTTTATTGTGGAATTTGGACTTCAGGTCTTTGGCTAACGATAATATATTTAATATTTCTTCCTTTGATAAATCATGAATATGTAAAAAATGTTTGTCCATTATTTTTCCTTTTAAAAAAAGGCTTCCTACGGGAAGCCTTTTTTTCATAATTCGCTTTTAATTAAAAGCGAATTTAGTAGTTATGTTTTACCGTTTCAATGTGTAACAATGTTACTCATAAAGCATTTTAAACAGTTTTGAATCCGCTGGCAGCACCAGCGTTGTTTTGTCATCAATCACTTTTTTATATGTTTCCAGTGTACGCAGGAATTCATAGAAGTCAACGTCCTTGTTATAGGCTTTTGCATAAATCTCCAAAGCACGAGCTTCTCCTTCACCGCGGATTTCCTCAGCCTCTTTATAGGCCACAGCCAGGATAATGGTTTTATCCTTTTCCGTAGATGCGCGGATCTTCTGGGCTTCTTCGTCTCCCTCAGAGCGGAATTTATTCGCCTGGCGATTCCGTTCTGCTTCCATGCGGGCATAAATGGATTGTTCATTCTCTTTCGGTAGGTCCACACGTTTGATTCGTACATCGACAACTTTAATGCCGTATTGATCAGTGGCTATATCGCTGTTTCGAGTTACTTTTTCCATAATCTCTTCACGTGCTTCCGTGATGATTTCGGTCATATTATGCGTACCTAATTCACGACGCAGTTCTGAATAGATAATATCATCCATTCGCGTAATTGCTGTAGGAATCGCCTGAACCGTTTTCAAAAAGACCAAAGGGTCTGTGATCTTCCAGCGCACATAATTATCCACGATGAGTGATTTTTTATCTTTACTCAATACTTCTTCTGGAGCCACATCATATTCCAAAAGCCTGTCATCAAACGAAACAATATTTTGAAACGGGACGGGGAGCTTGAAATGGAGTCCAGGTTCAGTAATAATGCGGACCGGATCTCCAAATTGCAAAATGACAACCTGCTGGCGCTCATCCACTGTAAACACAGTTGTAAAAAAGACGATGAGGCCTAAAACAATAATGACTAATAGTGGTTTTTTCATTTTACACCTCCTTGCGCATTCAAGTTCAGGAGGTTAAGGAGATTACTGCCATCTCCATCAGGCACGATATATTTTTCAATATTGGGCAGAATCTCTTCCATGGTTTCCAGGTACATGCGTTTGCGAGTAACATCCTTTGCTTTTTTATATTCCACCAACATAGCATTAAACTTGGCTACGTCTCCTTCCGCGCGCGCAATACGAGCTACCCTGAACCCTTCTGCTTCACGGATCATGGCCTGGGCTTCACCCCGGGCTTTTGGAATCACATTGTTGCGGTAACCTTCCGCCTGGTTAATCATACGGTTCTTGTCTTCCTTGGCCGATGCTACATCCTTAAAGGCCGCTATGACCTGTTTAGGCGGAGACACATCTTGGAGCTGGACTGCAACTACAAAAATGCCTGTTTCATATTTGTCCAGAATGGATTGAAGCAAAAATTTTGATTCTTCCTGAATCATGAATTTACCTGCAGTCAATGCTTCGTCAATCTTGTGCCTGCCGATGATGGTTCTCAAAGTTGCCTCTGCTGCTTCCCTCACAGTCTGTTCAGGTTTGACAAAATTAAATGTATAGGCCACTGGATCTTTAATCTTGTACTGCACTATGAGTTCAGCATCAACGATATTTTCATCTCCAGTTAGCATGAGACTTTCTTTTTCAATCGTGCGAAACTGGTTTTTACCCGTGGTCCTAAAACCGATCTCAACCCGTTTTACTTCTGTGACTTTCGGTGTTTGCACTGTTTCAATGGGATAGGGTAAATGATAGTTTAATCCTGATTGAGAGATTCGGGTATGCTTACCAAAGGTCTGCACAACGCCCACTTCATCAGGACCGACGATATACGTACCTGTCAGCAGCCATAAGACCAATCCTATGGCAATCATAGGAAAAATTCCTAGAACAGGAATCTTGACCTCTCTATCGCCGATTATAACTCGTTTAGTTTGCATTATTTTTCTCCATTTTATGTTTAATCATATTTGTTTACGCAACCTTGCTACGGGAACATGTAACTGTTCACGATACTTTGCTACAGTCCTGCGCGCAACAGGGTAGCCTCGTTCATTTAACAATTCCTTTAATTTATCATCGGTACAGGGACGTCGTTTATCTTCCTCATCCAGTAATTCTTTCAGCAGCCGCTTGATCTGCATGGTGCTGATTTCCTCGCCACTGGATGTTATCATCCCTTCTGTAAAGAATGATTTTAATTCAAAAATACCATAAGTTGTATCAACATATTTTCCTCGAGTAGATCTGCTGACAGTGGAAACGTCCAACTCCAATTCATCGGCAATATCCTGAAGTTTCATAGGCCTTAGTTGGTCTACGTTGCCTCGGAAAAATTCCGGCTGCCGTTTGATGATCTCTCGCATCACATCTGTTAAAGTTTTGCGCCGTTCAGAAATGGCGTCCACGAACCATATAGCATTATCCACTTTTTTCTTAATAAATGATTTGGCTTTTTTATCTAGTTCTCCGGCTAGCATATCTACGTATTCACGGCTTACTTGTACGTCCGGCAGCCAGCTGTCATTAACGACAATCACCCAATTATTTTCCCGTTCATACACGACCAATTCCGGTATGACTGAAATTGTTTCAGCCCCTTCATGTCCTGCGCCCGGTTTGGGATTCAAATGGCTGATCACTTCCAACGCAGCTTTTATTTCATTTTTTGAATATCCTGCTTTTTCTGCAAGGTGTTCGTAACGGTGATTGGCCACATCATCAAAAAATTCATTTACAAGCTTAAACGCAGCAGCATGTTCAGATTTGTCGATCTGAATAAGTAAACATTCCTGCAGATCTCGGGCGGCGATACCATTGGGTTCAAACGTCTGGACTATCTTCAATATGGATAGAACATCCACTAAATCCATTTCAAAACGGTCGCTGATGAGTTCCATATCCATGGCTAAATAGCCATTTTCATCCAAATTATAAATGATTTCTTCTGCTATTAACCGTTCTTGAACATTAAAATCACAGAGGTTCAGTTGGTCTGCCAAATATTCCACAAAATCTTTCTTTTGGGGAATGGGCATATCTTTGTATTCTTTTTTTTCATACACATTCGGAGGTTCATATTCATTATCCTGTTCCCAATCCAAATCCTCATCCTCATCATCCGTTGTTTCTTCTTCAGGTTCACTGGTACCTTCAATTTGATCAAGAGCGGGATTGGTTTCCAATTCTTCCAGTATGCGCTCTTCAAGATTGACGGTGTTGAGCTGGAGGATGGTAGCCTGCAGGATCTGTTGAGGCTGGAGTACCTGCTTCTGCTCCAAGCGTTGTTCGAGTGTTGCCATTAGTCCAACCTGAATTTTTCGCCTAAATACAGGCGTCGCGCCTCTTCGTCATTGGCCAGGAATTCTGATGTGCCGGAATTCAAAATACGGCCGTCAAAAAGCAAATATGAGCGATCTGTTATTGATAATGTTTCCCGAACGTTATGATCTGTAATCAGCACACCAATATTGCGGTCTTTCAGTGAACGGACGATCTGCTGAATATCTTCCACGGCAATGGGGTCTATGCCAGCAAAGGGTTCATCCAGTAAAATGAAATTGGGATCCATGGACAACGTCCGGCAAATTTCCACACGTCGCCTTTCTCCGCCAGAAAGTGTATTCCCCTTGTTTTTCCGCAAATGGGATATGGATAATTCTTCCAGCAATTGATCAATTTTGTCCTGCTGTTCTTTTTTAGAAAACTTCGTCATTTCCAAGATCAGTTTCAAATTATCTTCCACAGAAAGTTTACCAAAAATGGAAGGTTCCTGAGACAGATAACCAATACCTTTTCGTGAGCGCATATACATGGCATCATTGGTTATTTCAAGGTCATCCAGGAAAATGTGACCTTTGGAAGGCTTGATCATACCGGTGATCATATAGAATGTTGTTGTTTTTCCGGCGCCATTTGGACCCAGCAGTCCAACTATCTCACCCTGGCTTACTTCCAGGTCCACTCCGGTCACGACCCAGCGGGAACCGTACTGCCTGGATAATTCCTGGCCTTTGAGTGTGTGTTTACTGTCCATCTTCTTCTATAGAAGTCACACCGGTTGGTTTGAGAATTCGCCAGTTTTCCAGGGCAATGTCCGATTCAAACCCCACACCATAAAGAGTATCTCCTTCTTCGGTGGTTAGCATGACATTAACCTCCGTATAAATTAACTCTTCTTTGGAGTCCCAGACCAAGGTATCAGTATAAAGCGTTACCCCGCTGTCGGAAACGACCACCACATTTTTCATGGCCCGCATAAAGTCCGATGCTTCTTCAATTTCCGCCAGTGCTGATTTCAAATTGGTGGTGTGGTTTTCCAATTCATCAAAGAAATCAGCGTCCACATGGTCATTGAGTAATATAAACTGCCTGTTATCGTATTTTTCTAAGTGCCCCGCGCGGATAATAGCACGGGTGACGCCTGCATCAGTGAGAGTAATGGTTACTTTCCAGCTTTCTTGGTCCGGGAGGCCTTCCCGTGTTTGAGATACGGAAGATCCATCCCTGCCGGTGCAGCCCAGCATGAATACCAACATTAAGGATAAACTCAGTTTAAACATTTACAGAAGGTTAACGCTAATGATAAGGATCGGTTTCCGGCGGATTCTGCACCTCATTCCGGATGGCCAGCAATACTTCTTCCAGCCTGCCCTGTTCAGCGAGAATCCATTCGAGAGCTTCCCGGAAAGCGCCGTGACCGCCGGATTTTTCTGTTACATGGATTGCTTGCTCTTTTACAGGAGCGTAGGCATTCGCTACAGCGATGGGCACGGCCACTTGTTCCATGATAACAAGGTCAATGAGATCATCGCCGATGTAGGCGATTTCATCATCATTTAATCCATGTTTTGCTTTGATCTCATTATAAGGGCCACGCTTGTCCAATGTACCGTTATACACTTCGTTAATTTTCATTTCTGCCGCCCGGATAGCTGTGGCTTCTGAATAACGCCCGGATATCAAAGCTAATTTTAGTCCCGCGGTACGGGCAATGGCCGAACCGGCACCATCAGTTACATTAAACCGCTTTAATTCTTCACCATTGGCACCCTTATAAACCGATCCATCCGTAAGCACACCATCCACATCGGAGATGAGCATTTTTATGTTAGCGCAGAGTGCTTTTGTATTAGCCATTGACAGCGTTTCTGATATCTTTTAAAATTGCAAGTAGATCTGCCAATTGATCCAAAGGCCATTGAGTGGCGGCATCGGACTTTGCTGAATCCACATTATCGTGGACTTCCATGAAAATACTATCAGCCCCGGCGGCGACGGCTGCTTTGGCTAATGTAGGAATGAATTCTCTGGTACCGCCTGTTTTGCCACCGCCTGTCCCCGGCATTTGAGCACTGTGGGTGGCGTCAAAGATGACAGGATAGCCCGTTTCTTTCATGACCGGAATAGAGCGCATATCTGAAACGAGACTTTCATAGCCAAAGGTGGTACCTCGATCTGTGAGTAAAATTTGATTTCCACCGGCGCCTTCGATCTTTGTCACAATACTGCTCACTTTCCAAGGGGATAAAAATTGCCCTTTTTTTACATTCACAATTTTACCTGTTTTGGCGGCAGCTTCAATGAGATCTGTCTGCCGGCAGAGAAAAGCCGGTATCTGCAGAATATCTGCGACTTCAGCAACGATCGAAGCTTGTTCCGGATGGTGGATATCGGTTAACACGGGAACACCCACTGTTTCCTTTACATCTGATAATATCTGTAACCCTTCTTCCATCCCCGGGCCGCGAAAAGAATCTCCAGTTGTACGATTAGCTTTATCGAATGAAC
>CATMBH010000053.1:0-7964 GCA_950063985.1 uncultured Fidelibacterota bacterium | reverse complement strand
TGGCTATGTGGGTACTTTATTTATGGCTGTCACCTTTACACTGACATCCTTTACCTGTACCGTTCAATTTGTGGGGCTTTTGCTGGTTGCCGCCAGTCAAGGTCAATGGTTCTGGCCCATGCTGGGTATGATCATCTTCAGCGCCGCTTTTGCGCTGCCGTTTTTCTTTTTAGCACTTTTTCCGCAATATTTGGCGCGCATGCCCAAATCCGGCGGCTGGCTGAATTCAGTAAAGGTCGTAATGGGTTTCCTGGAATTAGCCGCAGCATTCAAATTTTTCAGCAATACTGACCTGGTCTGGAATTGGCAGATTTTCACTAATACCTCAGTGTTGGCGGTTTGGACCATTCTCATGTTTTTTACTGGTTTGTATTTAATGGGTAAAATTGTACTGCCTCATGATTCCAAACTGGAATCGTTGAGTGTACAAAGGATGATGTTGAGTATATTTTTTATGACCTTTGCTCTCTATTTAGGTTCTGGACTTTTTGGCCGGCCCATTCATGGTCTTATTTATGCCTATCTGCCGCCGAAACTCACTGAAGAAGTAGGTAAAATCTCTGAAATCAACGGCGGCGAAGAATTTCTATGGTATACAGAGTTGGATGATGCTTTCGTGGAAGCTAATACCAATGGTAAAAATATCTTCGTGGATTTTACAGGATATACCTGCACGAACTGCCACTGGATGGAATCAAATATATTTACGAAGGAAGAAGTGAAAAAACGCTTTAAAGATTTTGTGCTTGTACGCTTGTATACAGATGGCGGTAATAATTACAGAGCAAAACAGCAATACGAAATCGATCGCTTCGGCACAGCAGCACTGCCCTATTATGTGATCTTAAGCCCGGAAGATGATGTACTGGGAAAATACCCGGGAATGACACGGGACTTAAATGAATTTTTGGAATTTTTAGATAAAGGATTGGCTGGATAAAATGAGAAAAATATTCACTTTTATAACTTTAATCGGATTACTTATAGTGAGCTGTGATTCAAGTGAAAAACCTGAATCAAAAACAGTATCGGCTGAACCAACGAACAAACAGCAGCCGGCACGGTCGGCTAATGCCGTCAAAGCACCGGATTTTACCCTGGCAACCACTCAAGGGGATATTGTCAAAATGAGTGACTTAAGCGGTAAAGTCGTATTGGTAAACTTTTGGGGAACTTGGTGCGGTCCATGCCGTGCAGAAATACCTGATTTTGTCAAACTATATGATAAACATCATGATAAAGGTCTTGAAATAGTAGGTATAACACTTACTTCAGGATCACCGAAGAAGATCCAATCATTCATGGATCAATGGAATATGAACTACACAGTTTTAACCGATATCAAAGGCAATGAAACTCAAGTTGTGACAACAGTATTTGGCAAAGCAACAGGCGGACCCATCGTAGGTATCCCCACAACATTTCTTATTGACCGCAATGGCTATATCGTCAAGCGTTACCTTGGACCTCGTTCGGAAGAGATCTTTTATAACGATCTGAAACCCTACCTTTAAACAATAAAAGCTCTCATGGAAAAACGACATTATTTATGGGCAGTTTTTCTGCTCACATTTACCTCTATATCATATGCTGAAGATGATTATTTCCAGCAATTCGTCCATTATACTATGGATGTGAAGCTGGATATCGAAGAACACACAATCGGCGGAAAATCAATAATAGAATACACCAACAATTCACTCGATGAATTGCAAAACATGTATTTGCATCTCTTACCCAATGCATTTCAGGAAGGGTCGGTAAAACACCGTGAATACCTGCAAAAATATGGTCGCTTGGGCCGCGCTGCAAAATTCATTAAAGGCGGAGAAGAATATTTCAGCAGGGTGGAAGTTTCAGGATTCTTCATAACAAAAGATGGATCAACTTTGGCAGATACGTTCCAAATTGATGATACGATCCTATCAGCTGGCCTTTCCAGTGCCTTAAAACCAGGTGAAACACTGACCATGGAATTTGACTGGATCCACCACATTGGTGAACAAGTGGAAAGAGCCGGGCGAAAAGGAGACCAGTATAATCTTGCCCAGTGGTATCCCAAAGTGGTGGTGTACGATGAAAACGGCTGGCACAATATTCCTTTTCATGCTGAAGGGGAATTCTATGGTGAATTCGGTACCTTCGATGTGACCATGGATGTCCCCGGTTGGTACACTATAGGTTCCACAGGAGTTATCACAGCCGGTGATCCGGGCTGGGAAGAAGTGACTGTGGATACATCCAAAGATTTCAAAGAATGGCTGGAAGAATACAAAGAAAATAAAGCGGAAATTGATTCTACCTCCCGCCGGACTGTTTCATTCCATGCAGAGCAGGTCCATGATTTTGCATGGATAACTTCACCTAATTTTCTGTATGAACACGGTTCCTGGAATGGGATCGATGTCCATGTGCTTTTTAACCAAAAGAATGGTGAAAAATGGACTAAAAAAGTGGTAGCACGTTCTGAAAGGGCATTGGCATGGTTGAGCACCAAATTCGGGATGTATCCCTATCCACAAGTGACCACAACAGACCGATTGGGCGGTGGCGGTATGGAATACCCTATGCTGGTGATGAATGGGAGCGAAAGCGAAAGTCTTATTCTCCATGAGATTGGGCATATTTGGTTCTATGGAATACTGGGGAATGATGAAGTAAGCGAAGCCTGGCTTGATGAAGGTTTTACAACATTTCAAACAGGACAGTACATGATCGACCGTTATGGTCCACATGGTTCTGACCTGAAAGCATCAAAACGCTATAAACCATTTGAAAAAAAGCACGGTAAGTTCAACAGCATGCTAGACCGCGGTCAATGGTCCACCATACGCTTTCAATTCAGCGGAAATGATGAACCTATCAGCCGCAAATCCTTTATGTTTAATAATGGCGGCTCCTACCGCTACAATGCCTATACAAAACCGGGGCTGATGCTGGTTGAGCTAAATTATTTATTAGGTGATTCTGTTTTTTACGCTGCCATGCAGGAATATTATGACCGCTGGCATCTAAAACATGTGAATGAAGAACGCTTTGTATCTGCTATGGAAGATGTGAGTGGAGAAAAGTTGGATTGGTTCTTCAATCCCTGGCTGCATAATACACGCGTTTTGGATTACGGTATTAAAAAATGGAAAAAGACAAGGCAAGCAGATGGTATGTGGCAAGTTGATGTAGAAATCGAAAAACGCGGAATGCGGGAAATGCCGCAGCTGCTTGAAGTGACTATGAAAGATGGATCCAAAGAACGCATCTGGTGGAAGAATCATCAATGGCGGAAAAAAGACACAGTTATATTCAATGTTGCCAATGAACCCGGATCTATTGTGCTTGATCCAGATGTTATGACTCTGGATGCTGATCGTAGAAATAACTCTAGTAACCGTATGCAAAGAGAGTGGCAGTTTGATTGGATCAATACGGGTTATAATCCTCGTGACAGTTATTATGTACGCTGGATACCTTCATTGGCGTACCATGAAAAGGATGGCTATCTACCTGGAATTTCTTTAAACCGAAAATACGGTCACTGGGAAAATTTGAACCTGAAATTAAATTACGTTATTGATTCACAAAATGTTTATTGGTCATATGTAGGCAATCGGAAACCTGTCCATAGCTTTACAGGCTTTTCAAGATCTGTTCATGCCTTTGATTTAGGCGGTGTGAATGGTTATGGAATGGAAATCAAAAACCATTTAAATGAAGCATTCGCTGATTTTATGACTAATTATGCGTCTGTTGGATTTTATGTGACCTATGCCAAAGATACATCCTTAACCAATTTATATGATCCCGGCCAGGTTGCAGTTATTTACAGCAATTACAGTTTTTCTGTGCAGAATAAGGTTGATGTCAATCTGGACGTTGCCACAACCCATGGGTCTGTATCTGACTGGTCATTTACGCGCTTTAATGCAACAGTTGCCTTTGATATGGACATCAAAAAGTTTGGACTGCGCAATCGATTGATTATGGGGCATATGATGAGTGATACAGGAGTGCCATCCCAGGAACGTTATACGATTGAAGGTGCCGGTTCAGGTGATCTCTATGCAAAACCGTTCTTGCGTGATGAATCGTCCTTTTATGGTGAAACTGACATGCGCAACCATTATCATTTACCCGGTGATGCAAATTTACGGGGCTACTACGGTCTTGGATTGGTTGGTGCTGAATCGGTTATTACCAATTCCTTTGAATTATTTTTCAATCCGCCAATAAAAGTTATAGATATTGAACTGGCAGCTTTCATTGATGACGGCTGGGTGTGGGGCAGCAAGTATTTCCAAGGAGACGAAGGTTTTAATGGTGACTATTTATTTGACGCCGGCCTTGGATTACGCTTAAAAAAATCAATACTAGGTAAAGATTTCTATTTGCGAGTGGATGCGCCATTTTTTGTAAAAGATGTAAGTGATGCTAATGAGGGTATTCGTTTTCATCGTAATAAGTGGTTATTCAGTTTTTCAAAAGGGATCTAGTAAAACGATCAGTTTTTCTTCTTGGAATTATCATTGCATTTTCGTGTGATGACCGCACACAACAGGAAATTCAAAAAGCATATATCACCCTTCGAGGCTGGCATATATTTCCTTAAAATTGATACAAATGCACAATCTTACGGTCGTAAAATACTGCACTTGAAATAATTTGTGGTCTTAATCACATTTTTATTGTCGAGAAAGTTTATTGAATTGATTATCAATTCACTTTGAGTAAATTCTTAGGTATTTTCGTTTCTAATATAATGGTGTTAAATCACCATTTATTATTCACCTTATGAGGAGGCATGCATGTCATTCGCTAATAGACTGAGGCGCATTACTGCAATAATTTTTGCAATTTCCATCGTGACGGCTCAAAGTCGCGATGAAGTCATAGAATTAACTCACCCGGTTACCGGGTCAATGGTCGACACAAGTTTTGTAATTGTTGAAATATCTGTCGCTGATTTTTTTACTGTCGGAAATCCAGGCTGTACAGATTGTGATGGTTATATCCAAATTACAATGGATGGCACGGCAGCCGGCCAGATGACATCAGATGCTGCTGTAACCGTTTCAGGCCTTGCAGAAGGTTCTCATTTTATAGAAATTGAAGCCCTGGATCCTTCCGGGGCCAGTTTTTCTACGGTTGTTTATGATTCCGCTACGTTTTCAGTAGATATAGCCTCCGTGCCCAATATTTGTCCTGCTCGGAATCTAGATGTCGTTGCTGGTGATGCTCGTAATTTTCTCTATTGGTCTGCACCTATTGCCATGTCCACTTTGAATCCCTTCCCGGCAATCCCCCAATCAGATCCCTATCATACAGGTACAACCAATGGTTCAGCGTTCATTGAAAACAGTTTAATAAAAGCCTGGGGCGGTTCTGCGGCTAGCAAAGAAGCAGGCTGGGCTATTTTTGACATTTCCGGCATGAATCCTAACATTGAAGTGGATACCATCATTTTCAATTATTATGTAAATGCTACTAACTGGCCCTACTGGAGCGCCACAGCAGTGGAAGTTGATCCGCTCACTGCATCAGCCGCAGATGTCCATACAGACATTACCGATCTTAACGGTTCGAGTGCCACAACAGCTTATTTATATCAAAACGAACCTTCGACCTTTGCCCCTGGGTGGTATTCGAATATGCTCATCAATGGTGCTAATGAAGATCTGGAAGATGATATACCGCAGGGATATTTCGTTATCGGTGTAGTAGATCGCGATGGCGTAGCAACGTATTATTTAGATATCGATGGCTGGAATGAAGCCAATCCGCCCAGCATTGATATTCACTGGAGTGCTCCCGGCGGCAGACAGGGTGTGTATCATGCTCCGGCCATAGCAGACATACCTTTTAGTGTTGAGGATATCATGGCTTATAAAAATGCGGTCAGCGAAGGTTTAACGCCACCCACAGCTTTGGCAGGAATTGGTGCTTATGAAACGGTGAGTTATCCTAATGCATCTCCACGTGAAGTCATTGAAGGCTGCGGTGATTTTCAAAACTTTTCCATTTACACATCTGATGGTACAGAAATTGCAACTTCCGATACGAATTATTATTTGCATGAGAACCTTACCAATGGAACAGAGTATTGCTACAATATCGTGGCAAATTATACTGAAGGAGCTTCATCTGCCACAGCCACTTTCTGTTCCACTCCGGAAACATTTATACCCGATGGTATCACGAATCTCAATGCCGTTGGCTTGGATCAAGAAATTGCCTTGTCATGGACAAATCCATCTGTACCCCAATATACATTCTATGAGAATTTCAACAGTGGTATCCCGGCAACATGGACAGTCACAGACAATAATAGTTCTGGTATTGTTTGGGAAGCTTCGGATATTGGACCGGGTGGATATAATCTGGATGATTATGATGGGCTTTTTGCTATTATAACTTCATATAGCAATACTTTTCCAAATAGTGATCTCATTTCACCCAGTATTGATTTAAGTAATTATTCATCTGCAACTTTATATTACAATTTTAATTATCAAGACTTTGCTTTGAATCCTACAGATAGCGGGTTGGTGTATATTTCAGGAGATGGCGGGTCAACATGGACACTGATGAATGCATATGGTGCAGCTGATACACCTCCAGGAGGCATCAATGCTATATTACCAGATTCAGCTTCTTTGAATAGCGTTGTTGGCAGTTCTGACGTAAAAATAAAATTTCATTATGAAGTTGTATCCGGTGAATCCTGGTTCTTTTCCGTGGATGATATTATTGTTATCGGTACGGATACGTCCGGTTCGCGGGATATGTCAGGTTCTACGGTCAACACCTTTGATATATTTTCACGCAGGAATCCGCATACGATATAATTTTCATTGAATATCCAGGCACCAGATTTTGCGTATAGTGACTCTGTTGCTATAACGTTCCCTACTGGTGTGACCATCTTGAATGCCGGCCCGGATGAATTGGGTTTTGGTGGAGAGCCATATGGCCCCGAACCATACAATGGCATCGATGGCCAGACCATTTCCTGGGGTACGAATGCCAATGATGGTGCGGGTGGTATATTTGGTTCTCTTACCGTATGGGCTACGTTATCCTTCAACAGTACTTTATCCGGACCGTTGGCAGCCAGCTACCATGTATCTGACGACTGGTATAATACACCGGTTGATGTTGATGGTAATTTTTCGATCAATCAGCGCAACCTGACAGATGGTGACCTATTGGGGTATAAAATCTATGTTGATGGCAGTTCAACACCGCATAATTCCATGCTGGTAGAAGAGACCAGTTATGTGGCCGACGGCTTGACCAACGGCCAGTCATACACCCTGGGTGTCACCGCTGTATATTATCCGGATTACGAAAGTGCTTCGTTAGAAGCTACAGCGTCGCCTACGTGGCTTTACGGAGATATTTCCGGTATAGTTTCTGACCCCAACGGCAACCTGCTTGACAGTGCCATTGTCCGTACTGGCACGTTTATTGATACCACTGGCAGTGACGGTGTGTATCTATTACATGATCTGGAGCCGGGTGAATATACGGTAACTGTCCAGCGTAATGATTTTGAAAACGATGCTGAAGATGTAACCGTTGTAGCCCAGGAAGCAGCTACAACTCAAGATTTTGTTTTGACACCATCATTGGCCAGAGCAAGCGGGCTTGAAGCGTTTGCTGGTGATCATGAAATTGATCTGATTTGGAATAAACCCGGTGGCAGTGGTACGTATGAACTTTATTATTATTATGACACTTTTGAGGCCCAGATCGGCTGCGGCGGAGGCTGTGAATTTGGTGTCCGTTTTACTCCACTGGGTTATCCGGCCGCATTAACAACACTGCTAATTTCTGTCCAGGGTGATGCAGGTGTACTTACTGGCAATATTATAGCTTTTGTTGATGATGCTGGAAGTGTTTCGGGACCAGGTGGATTAACATCTGTGACCTTGGCGTCCGGAGTGGATCTATCTTCACCTGATGGCAGT
>CATMBH010000052.1:0-8022 GCA_950063985.1 uncultured Fidelibacterota bacterium | reverse complement strand
GTTTACCAATAAGACAAATTGTGTTGCTGTTTTTCATTACTCCTTTAGAAGGGTCCACAGCACCTGGAGTACAAATACCAATCTGTTTAACCCTAGTTGATTTCTCTAATAATTGATGGCCCAAACCGGTTATTCTGTTTATTATGGCTTCGTAGCCATCTTCTCGATTTGTTGGAATTCTTTTCCGATCAATTGTATTGTAATTCTCATCCAGTACAATCCCTTCAATTTTTGTTCCGCCAAGATCAATACCTATCTTATTCATCAATAACCTCTTTTAATACTGTTTTAAATTCTGATAAAATCATTGCTGTCGCACCCCAGACTTTATGTCCTGATAATAAAAAATAGGGTATATTTACGTAGTAACCACGGAGATTTTTCTTTTCTTGAAGTTCATTATCATCATTTAATAATTCATTAACAGGAACTGAAAAAACAGTTTCAACTTCTTCCGGAGCCGGTTGTGGATCAAAATTTGCATTAATAATGCCAACGAAGGGGTTAATAATAAATCCTGTTACTGGGACAAATAAAGGAGAAAGAGCTCCAATGAGGTCTACATCATCCGCATGGATACCTATTTCTTCTTGTGTTTCACGGATGGCTGTGGAAGATAAACTTTCATCAGATTCCTTTGCGCCCCCAGGCAATGAAATCTGCCCCCGATGGTGCTCCACTTTCTGTGTCCGTTTTGTCAACGTAAAACAAATATCTCCATTTTCTTCGAATAACAGTATTAAAACAGCTGATTGGATAGCATCTTTTTCAGTATTTTTAAAATTAAAAGGTTCATTCATTTTGACTAGCATACGCCTCTGAATTTCTTTACCAGGTAGATTTTGTTGTAATCTTTTTTTTAGCTTATTTGCAATTTTACTTAATTCCATGGGAGGAAAAGTTATCGTTTTTTTCATTAATCTGCCCGATGTTTGACAACGCTCATGAAGTTGAAACACATCATTTGGGATTGGAACGGTACACTTCTAGACGACCGCTGGTTGTGTGTTGAATCCATAAATAAATCACTTTTAAAGAGAAATTTGCCATTAATTGATGAAGAAAAATATCTGGATATT
The DNA here is from genome assembly GCA_950063985.1 of uncultured Fidelibacterota bacterium. Taxonomy (GTDB): domain Bacteria; phylum Fidelibacterota; class Marinisomatia; order Marinisomatales; family TCS55; genus UBA2126. The sequence goes on along the minus strand of CATMBH010000052.1, from coordinate 6,943 downwards.
TTTTGTTTTCCCGTGGAAAATTATTACAAGAAACTGGGATTTGATTTTGAAAAAGAGCCATTCACCATTTCCGGATCAGAATTTATTGCTAATTATAATGCTCGCTTTCATGAACCTGAATTACAGCCAGGTGTTGTACAATTACTGGAATTTTTAAAATCAGTTGGTTTAACACAATCAATTCTTTCTGCCGGGAAACAAGAATTTGTGAGCGATTGGATCATTCATCATCGTTTAGAAAAATACTTTTTAAACGTTTTGGGTATTGATAATCATTATGCTTCAGGTAAAATTGAAATTGGGAAGAATTTGGTGAGTGAGATGGAGTATGATACTGACGAACTTTTGTTGGTTGGAGATACGATACATGACCGTGAAGTCGCAAATGCAATGGGAGTAATGTGTGTATTAATTGCTCAAGGGCACACCAGTTACAGCCGTTTACAAGCAACTGGTGCTACTGTATTTAATGATTTATTTGACCTGAAGAGGTATTTGCAGGATCTACTACCAGTCAACCGAAGCGTTAGCACCTAATCCAGGGCCATAGAACAGCGCATTCAACAGTAACCGTTCAGAGCCTCTGAAAAACCCTCTAAAATTGGGTTGCGTTGCAAAGAGGATTACTTGACCATTGCCCAATCTTTCCCTGGTGGCCCATGAACCATTGGCGATTCTGACTTTAGCTTCAGGCCATAATAAGCCGCCCAAGCGCAAATCCTCTGGAGGCGCTAATCGAGCGGGGGTTGCAGCTGGGTCTTTAGTCATCAACACTGTGGATGTATTGAACAGCACAGGCACCATTTCTCCACAGCCAAAATTAAGCCAGTGTTCCTGGTCTAGATTTACTCGCAGGATTGCGCCTTGAGGGCTCAATTTTCGACCCAACTCATCGCGCTCTTTTAATTCTTTTAAATTGGATTTTTCCTGCTTCTCTTCTGCTTTGTCATCAGCTGTTTCTTTTCCTTCCCACAACTCCAAACTATCTACGCTGATTTCTGATGCTGCTTGGTACTGACTGAGATTGTAATTATAACTGTCTAATTCTTTAAGAATATTTCTTTTTTTACGAACAACGCTTAACCCTGATGAGGAATCGGCCAGAGAATTGGCAGAGCCAGCAAGGGCAATGAGCGTACCACCATCATCAACCCAACTTTTCAGTTTCTTTAATCCGTTTTCGCCGAAGACTTGTTTAATTGAACCACCCCTAGTTGATGGCATAACCAATACATTATACTTTCTTAAATCAGTATTACGCACATTCATGAAATTCAAAAGCGTAACTCGCGTTTTCAACCGGGAGTCCAGTAAATGCCAGGTAGTCCCAAAACTATAGGCACTTGTTAACGGTCCACCTATTAAGGCAATACGTGATTCTTGCAGTAAATTGATTTTACTACCACCTAAATCTGGGCCATTCTCGGCGAGTGCTGTCCCAATACCGACAATATTTATTCCACTTTCTGCAGCGACAGATCTGAGTATGTCATGATCTAAATCAGGATTGGACTGTTTGCGTATTAGAATACTTCCTGGAGGAAAACTATTTCCTTCGATTTGAACTGTTTCTTCAATAGCATAAATTTGTATATCCTTATCCATTAATCTTGAAATCGCAATATATATCCCATCTTCTGCCCCATCTAATACAAATCCATAATCCGCATCAGTATTTAACAACTGACCACTCCCTGATAATTTTGAGTATGGATTCATACTTATACGAGGCAAGGTTGTTGTATAATAACCCTCAAGGCCAAACGCCAATGGTAGTGACCAGGCAGTGACATCATACAACGTGGAGCTCTCATTTTTCAATAATTTCTGACGTTCTTTTTCCATAGATTTGGTATCGAGACGAATATCAAATTGCAGAATATTCTGAATAAGGGCTTTCAAAGGTTGATTCACCTTTACCACTAGTGCGCCGCCCTCTACGATAATATTCTTTAATTTTTTGTTTTCATGAGATTTTGCCGCTGAAAGTCGCACATCTTTGGCAGTTAAATGAACTTCAATAGTTTGTCTCTGCAGAGTTTCTGCGAATGCGTCGAGCCGATCCAAGTTATTATTAAGCGGAAACACGAACGCTTCATTGGGATTGCTTTCAACACTGTTTTTGCGTATTTCATAATAATCTGTAAGCAGTTCTTCACGATGGCTGGCCACTGTTGACAAGTTTGCCATGGAACTGATAAACTGGTGGTGAACAGCTTCTCTGAAAGTTGTTTCTGACCCATCGGGTCTTTTTACACGTTGTCCAGACGTCCTGGATTGTTCGTATAAAATACCAACAACACCTGCATAAATCCCCCAGGAACTGCCATAACCGGGATAGATTTCTTCATTCCAATCACGGGTGTAATAACTCCAGCCATATTGATCAAAGGCATCGGCCTGATCTTCAGCAAAACGCTGCCACCATTTATGTATTACTGAATGATAATAAGGGTTAAACGGTTCACGAGGGGGATTAAATAAATAGGTGTCGTAGGCTCCCATTTCATGAGAGTCTACAAGGAATTGTGGTTTCCAGTCTAAAATTGCCCGGACTTTTCCTCTTGTTTCCGGATGAACAGTTGCAAACCAGTCCCGGTTTAAATCAGATAAGTAATGATTTGTACGTCCCCAGGGCCACATCCCTTGATGATTTAAGCTTTGCAGATCAGAATTGGGTATAACACCCCGCCATTGTTGCAATTGAGCTAGGATCCGTTCCCGGCCATCTGGATTTTCCATGGGATCAATACCAACTATCACATTGTCACGTATTGCTTGAGATTGTTCATCTATTCCAGCAGCGAGTTGATAGGCAACTTGCAAAGCAGCGTCTGCACTGGATATTTCATCTCCGTGAATAGCATAAGCCATCCAAGCAATTGCAGGAGAATTTGCTATCAGACTTTCTGCCTTACTACCACGATCCAAAGTCCGCGGATCAGCCAGTTTGCTAATGTTTTCTCTTATTTGATCAAGGTTGCTATGATTTTCTTTACTGGTAATGATTAGATAAAGTAGTTCACGACCTTCATAAGTTTGACCATAAGTATACAATGATGCATTCTCAACTGTAGCATCAAGATATTCAAAATATGTTTTTGCTTCCCAGTGTCGGACAGGTTTTGAACCTAAAACGAATCCTAAAAATTCAGAGGGAGATTGGATATTTTCGTTATAAGTACCATTTGCGAAAAATGGAATATCATAATCACCTAAACCAGGATGATCGTGGGTCCGCATTACCTGACTGTAAAGTGAGACTATAAGAGTTAAAAATATGGCATAGTGTTTTAACATTTTTATTTTACCTTTTTTATATGTGTTAAAATGAAAAAGATAGGCCGATAGACACTGTGTAATCTTTAGGTTTATAATATTCGCTAGGTATCATTACATAACCATCTGAATCTGTGGTATAATCAAAGGGGATTTCATCAGTGTCATAAAAATATAAATAATCATCAACAAAATAGTATCCAAGAGAATCATCAATGGAATATTCGTAGCTTTTTATAACATTTTCCAATTTGTATCTTGAATTGAATTTATAATTATAACTGATATCTAATGTTAAAGCTTCGTGAAAAGTTTGGAAAGAAAGTATAACAACATTATTTAATAAATATTCATTAGAATCATCAAATTTGGGTTTATAGAAAATTTGCCAATCTATAAATAGTCCTAATGATTCAAAATTACGTTTGTATTTTGGTCTGAAAGAATGACGATATAGTATAGTAGCTGTAGCGTCATCAGTATATTTTTCCTGTTCATAAAGGGCAGCATAACTCACAGAAAAATAAGGGCCAAAACGATATTTCCCTCCCGCGCCAATATTGGTCCTGCTGTCAAGTGCATAGAGTGAATCAAATTCCCATTCAGCAAAAATAAAGGGTGAAAACTTCTGATTGGCAAAAAGGTCTACTAATAGAATTGCACCGCCATCATCTTCGTACGGTTCATCGTCATAGGTGGATTTAGCCCGATCTGCAGCAAATAGAAATTCTGTGTCAGGAAGGGATAATCCGCCTAATTGTACATGGCCGTATTTGGATAGTGAAAAAGAACCATTTAAATAGTGGTAATCCAGATTTCCCCGGCGGCCATAATAAGAACCTGAAAGTTTAAACGACATTGGTTCTGCAATCGCGATGGATAACATTATTATTATAATAGTAAAGTGCTTCATTTTTCCCCGATGAATGTTCAAAGAAATTAATTCTAATTACAGTTGAATTAAAAATGATCATAAAAAAAAACAGGGCAGAAGAACTGCCCTGTTTTAGATAATTAATTATTTTAATTAATTATTTAACGGCCACCATCTCTACCTTCTTCTTTATCTTCTCCACCTTGGCCTTCATCATCTTTCTCACCTGAAGGTGCAGGTTTTTTATCTCCGCCAGATGAGGTAGGTTTATCTGACATTGATGCGGCCGGAGCAGCACCTTTAGCAGAACCACCACGTGAGGAAGCTGTTGCTTTGCTTGAGTGACCTTCAGGAGCTGATTTGCTGCCAAAAAGTCTGCCAAAAAAGGACTTTTTACCTTCAACAGCAGTTTCATCGCCAGTATCTTTAATTGGTGCATCTGTATCATCTCCGAGACGACCAGCTTTCGATCCCTTTGTTGATTTGTCAACTGTTGATTTTACTTTTACAGTCTCATCTTTGGTTTTATCTACCGGCCCTTGGGCGTATACAAAACCGACTGATGAAAGCAGAAAGGTAACCATCAGTAATTTGACTATGTGTTTCATAACGAAACCTCCTTTATTAAGATTATCTTACCTGAACCAGAAAGGTTATTAAGGCTATCAGTTAGTAAGATAATAGGGTTGTATTTGCATAAAAACAATAACCTTTTTTATAGATATGATTTCCATCACATTTCCTTATAAAATGCCAGTTTTAAGAATATCATGGATGTGGATAATACCGTCGGGGGCGTCCTTCATTTTACCAGAAAATACGAATAAACTGGTAATATTATGATCTTCCATCACTTCCAAAGCATTTATCGCTAATGTTGTCTCCTCAATCCATTTAAAATCTCTTGTTTGAAAAGATCCAGCTGTATTGTCAAATATCTTATTCCCAGAGCTCTCTAATCCTCTTCTAATATCACCATCAGTAATGATACCTGTTAAATTTGCATTATCATCTGTTACTCCTGTCATTCCAAGTCCTTTTTCCGTCATGATAAGTAATGTTTCACTCATTGGAGTAGAATCTTTTACTAGAGGTATTTCATTACCAGTATGCATGATTTCACTAACTGTAAGGAGCAAACGTTTCCCTAAAGTCCCACCTGGATGTAATAGAGCAAAATCTTCAGCTTTGAATCCACGGTTTTCCAATAGTGCCACTGCAAGGGCATCACCCATCGCCAGGGTGGCTGTGGTACTTGCTGTTGGCGCCAATTCCAAAGTATCCGCTTCCTGTTCAACAGATGTATCAATATAAATATCAGCCAATTCAGTTAATGTTGAATTTTGTCTACCAACCATGGCAATGATCTTGATCCCCATGCGTTTAAATGCAGGAATGATCTGTATCAATTCATATGTTTCGCCACTATTACTAATGGCAAGAATAATATCTCCTTTTGTGACCATGCCCAGATCACCATGGCTTGCTTCACCTGGATGCATAAATAATGAAGGAGTTCCTGTACTGGATAGTGTTGCAGCAATTTTTTGAGATATTAATCCGGATTTCCCCATTCCAGTTACAATGACTCTGCCACCACAATTTCGAATCGCATTTATTCCTTCATCGAAATTCTCATTGATCCGTTCTATAAGACTTAATACAGCTTCCCCCTCGACCTTGAGGACGTTTTTGGCAACTTTTATGTTATCTTGCTTACTCATTTACTCTAAACTCAATTTACTACTTATGTAAAGAGTTCAAAACGTTATAGGTTTAACTGTTTTTTCCAACAAACAGGAAATATTGAATGGTGTAAAGGATCATTCTGCTTGAATGAACTTAATTCGGGAAAAGGCGGTGAAGTTTCACCAGGCCTTTCTGCAAAAACTGCGTCATCGCCAATCCAACGGGATGAAAATGCTCTTCTGCGTAAACTATCATTTGGGTTACCCCGCCCTGAATGAAGTGTCTTAAAATGGAAAACGATGCAATCTCCAGGTTCCATATCCCAGGACAGGAGCTCATATTTATTTCTCTCCGATTCAATATCAGGAATGGGTTCATAGCTTCCCGGTGTATAATCATAATCACTTTTTGTTAAAAATTTAATGGGCATAAACATTTTTCCAAGCAAGTGTGAACCAGAGACAAACTCCAATCCAGATTCTTTAGGTACAGGATCCAAAGGCAGCCAAATGCTGCAAACCTGTTCACCGTCCACGCAATAATATGGCTGGTCGTGATGCCAAGGTGTGGGTTCTGAAGTTCTAGGTTCTTTTACAAGAACATGTTCATGAAAAATACGCATTTCAGTTGATTGAGTTAGGCGCCCAGCAATTTCTGCAGCAGGTGAATTAAATAAAAAATCTTTATACTCATCAAAGCGAACCCAGTTAAAATAATCATCATAAAAATCGCCTTCATCATCTGCTGGTGTATACTGACATGCATAAGGTCCTGGCTCTTTTCGATTCTTCTCTATCCCTTCAGCCAAAAGTGAAAGCCATTCAATGTTAAATGCCTTTTTGAGTAAAATGGCTCCTTTTTCGGAGTATTCTTTAATTTGGGAATCTGTAATCAACCTTGATTCACTCTCCCATAAAATAATTTTTGTACTTCAGGACTGTTCAACACATTTGGCCTATCCTTATAACACAATGTGCCTACATAACGAGTTGTTTCACCCACAACCGGTGTAACATGGTGCAGTGAATAAAATCCTGCAAAAATAAGTAAATCTCCAGGTTCAACATTCAAAGGTACTAACCCTTCATCAGAGCCATTCAG
>CATMBH010000051.1:0-8141 GCA_950063985.1 uncultured Fidelibacterota bacterium | reverse complement strand
CTTTTGGAATTTTAGTGGTTGTTCGTCTCGGTGCACATGTTCCAATTCCAGGTGTAAATGGTGATGCCTTACATGCCGCTTTTGAGAATCTACAAAATACGCTTTTTGGATTGTTTGATATGTTCGCCGGTGGTGCCTTCCAAAAAGCAACATTGTTTGCCTTGGGTATCATGCCATATATATCGGCTTCCATTATGATTCAGCTCATGGGAACAGTTGTTCCTTATTTTCAGCGCTTGCAGAAAGAAGGGGAAGCTGGTCGTAAAAAGATTACCCAGATCACACGTTACGGTACAGTTCTTATTGCAGTTTTCCAAGCCTATAGTGTAACAATATTTCTGGAATCCATGACTGCCAGTTCAGCAGCAGGGACGATCGCTGTGATTGCCGATCCTGGATGGGGATTCAAATTTGAGGCCATTATCAGTATTGTAACAGGAACGATGTTGTTGATGTGGTTAGGTGAGCGTATTACCGAGAGAGGTATTGGGAATGGTATTTCCTTGATAATTATGATTGGCATCATGTCTCGGTTACCTACTGTAATTATCAGTGAAGTCGCTCTAATAAATGAAGGCGTTCGTAATCTGCTTTCAGAATTTATTCTATTAGGCATCATGTTTGTTATTATTGCTTTTGTGGTATATTTAACACAAGGTACGCGAAAGATACCGGTGCAGTATGCCAAACGTGTGGTAGGACGTAAAGTGTATGGTGGTCAATCAACACATATTCCATTACGCGTAAATACAGCAGGTGTTATGCCCATTATTTTCGCACAGTCCATCATGTTCTTACCAAGCACGATCGCAATGTTTTTTATCGATAGTGAATTCATGCAAGGCGTTATGCGCTGGTTCTCTTTTGACCATCCATTTTACTGGTTTGTTTTCGGGACACTGATTGTATTTTTCACTTACTTTTATACAGCTATAGCTTTTGATCCTGTTCAGGTTTCAACACAAATGAAACAGCAAGGTGGTTTTATTCCAGGAATTAGACCAGGGAAAAAGACCGCTGATTATATTGACAATATTTTGACAAGAGTGACTTTACCTGGATCTTTCTTTTTGGCTTTTGTCGCTATTTTCCCTTACCTCCTTATGAATGCCATGGATATTGGGTATGATTTGGCATCATTTTTTGGTGGAACAAGTTTGTTGATCATTGTTGGTGTAGCATTGGATACATTGCAGCAGGTTGAATCACATTTGCTGATGCGTCACTACGATGGTTTTTTATCCAAAGGAAAGATTCGCGGACGGAGGCGCATGTAATGGTTCACGTTCGGACAGCGAGAGAAATAGAATTGATTGCTAAAAGCTGCCAAATTGTTGCAGATACGTTGGACATGCTAACCGGTTATGTAAAGCCAGGAGCCGATTTGTTGAAATTGGACTCAATGGCAGAAGATTTTATCCGCTCAAAAGGAGCACGCCCCGCTTTTAAAGGGTATATGGGTTTCCCGGCAACACTTTGCATCTCGATTGATGAAGAAGTTGTACACGGAATTCCTAAAAAGCGGACATTGCAGGAAGGACAAATTGTAGGTATTGACTGTGGTGCTGAGAAAAAGGGGTATTATGGTGATTCAGCCAGAACCTTTGCTGTAGGTAATATCAGCTCGGAGAAAATGAAGTTGATGAAAATTACCCGTGAATCTTTGATGAAAGGCATTGAAGAAGCGAAACCCGGTAACTATGTATCTGATATTGGTCATACCATCCAAACATTTGTTGAGGCAGAAGGATATTCTGTGGTACGTGAATTAGTAGGTCATGGTATTGGAACCGACTTGCACGAAGAACCACAGGTACCAAATTATGGAATGCCCAAACAAGGCCCCCAATTGCAGGAAGGTATGTGCCTGGCGATTGAACCCATGATCAACCTGGGTACAAAGGATGTTTTCACAGATACAGATGGCTGGACAATTAAAACAAAAGATGGAAAATCATCTGCTCATTTTGAACATACAATCGCCATTCTTGCAAATGGCCCAAAGATACTAACCATGGGTAAAGCATAATGGCCAAGGAGCAGCCCATAACAGTTGATGGAATCATTAAAGAAACATTGCCCAATGCAACATTTAGAGTGGAGATCGAAATTGGAGACCATAAACATATTGTTCTAGCTCACGTCAGTGGTAAGATGCGTATGCATTTTATAAAGATCCTGCCGGGTGATATGGTGACATTAGAAGTTTCTCCGTATGATTTGAATAGAGGTAGAATTATTTACCGTCAGAAGTAAGAAATATGAAAGTACGTACATCAGTTAAAAAAATGTGTTCAAAGTGTAAGATCATCCGCCGCAAAGGTGTGGTGTTTGTGGTCTGCGAAAACCCAAAACACAAGCAGAGACAAGGTTAGGAGTAGAATTTGGCTCGTATTGCTGGTATCGATATTCCCCGCGATAAAAAAGTCGCATATTCCCTTCGTTACATTTATGGGATCGGCATGACCAAGGCTAAAGTAATTTGTGCTGAAGCAAAGGTCGATGAGAATATTCGTGTAAAAGATTTAAAAGAAAAACAGGTGATAGCCATTCGTGATGCCATCACCAAGTTAGAAATAAAAATAGAAGGTCAAGCCCGTTCTGAGATGGCAATGAATATCAAGCGTCTGAAGGATGTGGGTTCTTATAAAGGCATCCGTCATCGCCGGGGTTTACCGGTGAATGGTCAACGAACCAAAACCAACGCCCGTACCCGTAAAGGCAAGAAACGTACGATTGGATTGGGCAAAGGTACAGTGGTGGTTAAGAAAGGATATTAATTGGCTAGTCAAAAGGGAACAGGAAAGAAAAAATCTAAAAAGAAATCCGTTGAACCGAACGGTGTTGCCCATATTAAGGCAACTTTTAATAATACACACATCACGTTAACAGACAGTTATGGTAATGTGGTTGCATGGGCTACAGCCGGCACTTCCGGCTTTAAGGGTTCACGTAAAAGTACCGCCTATGCTGCTACCATGGCTGCACAAAAAGTAGCTGCTAAAGCGTTGGGCATGGGTTTAATGAGAGTTGATGTGCGCATAAAAGGGCCTGGTTCAGGACGTGAATCTGCTATTCGCGCCTTAGCCGTAACTGGCTTGGAAGTGCTTTCCATTAAAGACGTGACACCATTGCCTCATAACGGATGCCGACCACCTAAAAAGCGTCGTGTATAGGGCGGAGATAAATTTATGGCAAAATTAAAAACACCCAGGGGAAAACTTGTTCGCAAGTTCGGTGAAAATATTTTTGGTAATCCAAAATTTGACCGGATTTTAAACCGCAAACCATATAAAGCTGGCCAGCACGGTCAAACAAGGCGCCGTAGACTTTCCAATTACGGAACTCAACTCAAGGAAAAACAGAAAATTAAGGTTTTATACGGTGTGCTGGAAAAACAATTCCGGAATTATTTTGAAAAAGCAGATAAAATGGTTGGTGAAACCGGTACAAATTTGATGCAGCTCCTTGAACAGCGTTTAGATAATGTTGTATATCGTTTGGGGTTTGCACCAACACGACCTGCTGCAAGACAATTGGTAAACCATGCGCATTTCCTGGTGAACAATCGTAAAGTGAATATATCATCTTATAATGTGAAACCAGGTGATGTGATCCAAGTGCGTGAGCGCAGTAAAAAAATGGACATTATCCTTGATTCCATGAAACGCATCAAAGGTGACCTTGATCTGCCTTGGTTGGAATTGGATAAAGCAAAAATGACCGGCAGTGTGATAGCATTCCCTGAACGTGAAGATATGCACATACTGGTGAATGAGCAGCTGGTCGTCGAATTATATTCAAAATAATTAACAGAAAGGCATTATATAAATGGCTAATAAACTGAATATTCAAGTTCAAGTTGATGATAAAAATCTTACGGACACAAAAGGCACGTTTTCATTGCAGCCTCTGGATAGAGGGTATGGAATTACGTTGGGTAATTCGCTGCGTCGTGTTTTGTTGACCTGCATCCCTGGCGCAGCAATCACAAATGTACGTATCGATGGCGTCCAGCATGAATACTCAACAATTAAAAACATCCGTGAAGATGTTGCTGATATTATTCAAAACTTAAAAGGCGTACGTTTCAAATTGATGGAAAATAATCCTGATAAAGTCAATCTAACCATTAAAGGTTCTGGAAAATTCACAGCCAAGGATATCCAAAAAGCCAGTGATCAATTTGAGATACTAAATAGTGATCATTATATCACCGAGTTGAACAAAGACACAAAACTGGAAATCGAATTACGAATCGGAATTGGTAAAGGGTATGTTCCTGCTGAAGAGAATGAATTACCGAATGCTCCAGTTGGTACACTGGCAATTGACAGTATTTTTAATCCTGTTACAAAAGTAACATTTGATGTGAGCCCGGTACCTGGCGCAAAAGAACCTATCGAAATCCTGACTATATCAGTTGAAACAGATGGTTCTATCACACCACAAGATGCTATCAGTCATGCTTCATCTGTCTTGATTGATCATTTAAAATATGTTCAAGCGATTGCAAGTCCTGAAGTATTAGAAGTATCTGAAGGCATTAGCGAAGAAGACTTAAAAATCAGAGAATTGCTGAAGCGCACTATTGATGAAATGGAACTATCAGTGAGGAGTCACAATTGCCTCCAAGCAGCTGGAATTAAATTCATCTTTGAGATGGTTAAAAAGGAAGAAGGTGAAATGTTGAAGTACAAGAACTTTGGTCGTAAATCCCTGACAGAACTTGTGGAAAAACTGGATGAAATGGGTTTGCACTTCGGCATGGATGTAGATACATACTTGAAAGAACCCACGTAAACATGGCAAAAAATAATCGACATCGAAAATTGGGTGTAAACCCGGCACACCGCCGGGCGATGCTCATGAATCTGGCTGAAAATTTAATTAAGCATAAACGCATCAAGACAACAGATTCCCGAGCAAAAGCACTACGGGAATACATTGAACCCATGATTACAAAAGCAAAAAAGGGTGATCTGAACTCACGCCGTATGGTGTTGAAAAAACTGCATAAAAATGCAGTGCAGACACTGTTTGATGAAATCGGGCCGGCTTATGCTGATCGTCCTGGTGGATATACTCGGATTATCAAACTTGGTTTTCGCAATGATGATAAAGCTGCCATGTCATTGATAGAATTTGTTGACTTCGAAAGCGAGGGAGAAACAGCTGTTGCTAAAAATGAAAATGAAAAAGCTGAATAGTTGATTTGATCAAGCGAGTTCACAATCCTTTGAGGGCAGTTCTATTGACTGCCCTTCTTTTTATCAGTCATGATCGAATTACTGCTGGAATAAATCAGTTCGATGAACGCTGCTTGTGGGTGGTTCGTGATATTATGACCAATGAGCAAGCCATTGATGAAATGATTGAGTTTGCAGATGAAAATGGATTTAATAATCTTTTAGTTCAGGTTCGCGGCAGGGGTGATGCTTATTACCGATCGCAGTTAGTTCCCAGGAGTGAACTATTGCTGGATCCCTTTTTCGATCCATTGGCTTATGTTATCGATCGAGCTCATGCAAAAGGACTAAATGTTCATGCCTGGGTCAATGTTTACTTAGTTTGGTCTACGGTAAACCGACCCCGTGCGTTGCATCATGTGTATAATGGTCATTCTGACTGGATTGATACTAATGGCAATGACACTGCAACATTATTCAATAAGGAAAATGACATCGCTGGAGAGGGATATTTTTTAGCTCCACATCATCCAGAAGTAAACAAACATCTATTAGCTATTTTTAGAGAATTGACAGCATTATACGAATTGGATGGACTGCATTTGGATTATATTCGTTTTCATGATGCAGAATATGGAAATAATGTAGATGCAAAAACGTATTATTATCAGAATAGATATAATCATAATAAACCTGTTTTTGATAATGAAAATAGTATTGAATGGGATACCTATCGCAGATCGGCCATTACAGACCTCATAAAAGAGACAAAACAAATGCTTTTGGATGTGCGTCCGGGCTGTAAACTGTCTGCGGCTGTAAAACCAAATCTTCTTATGGCCAGAAATCGCTATTTTCAGGAATGGGATGTGTGGCTGGCAGCCGGTTATTTGGATTGGGTAATGCCAATGAATTATACTCCGGATATTCGCAAATTTGCTGAAAATATTGATATTATATACGACCATCTGCCCAGGCAATACCGGGACAGGATCATTATGGGCATTGCTTTATATAATCAAAATGAATTGGCAGCGATAGATAAGATCAGATATACAGAGATCACCCATTTCAAAGGTATCTCACTTTTTTCTTACAATGTTATTGTTGATGAACCAGATTATGCTCGCCAGTTATTTAAATAACAGTATTTTTGATTTAATCTGAAATCAGGCTATACCCTTTTTGAGTGTAGGGGAGAATAGCATAAATTCACGATTGATTTCAGGAGAAAAAATGTCCAAAGTGATTCATGCTCCCAAGGGGAGTAAACTCACCTGTAAGAACTGGCAGATCGAAGCGCCTTACCGCATGATCCAGAATAACCTGGATCCGGATGTGGCTGAAAACCCCGATGAACTTGTTGTGTATGGAGGGAAGGGAAAAGCAGCTCGAAACTGGGAATGCTTTGATGCTATCCTCGACACATTAAAAAGACTTGAGCCAGATGAAACCCTGCTGGTGCAATCCGGGAAGCCGGTGGGTGTGATCCGTACGCATACTACCTCTCCCCGGGTATTGATCGCCAATTCTAATTTGGTACCCGAATGGGCCAACTGGGAACATTTTAACGAGCTGGATCAAAAAGGCCTCATGATGTATGGTCAAATGACGGCTGGTTCATGGATCTATATTGGCACACAGGGAATTCTGCAAGGAACATTCGAAACGTTTGCTGCGGCTGCTAAACAGCATTATAACAGCGATCTAACAGGAAAATTTGTATTGACTGCCGGTCTGGGAGGTATGGGTGGCGCTCAACCGCTTGCGGTAACCATGAACAACGGTGTAACAATCTGTGTTGAAATCGATCCGCATCGAATTCAACGTCGTTTAGAGACTAAATACCTGGATGTGGCCTCAGAATCCCTTGTTGACGCCCTAACGTTAGCCCGAGACGCCGCAGCGAAGGGAGAGCCGTTATCTATTGGTTTGTTGGGAAATGCGGCTGATATCGTACCAAAAATCGCTAAAATGGGTATTGTACCGGATATGGTCACCGATCAAACCTCTGCTCATGATGAACTGGATGGCTATATCCCCAATGGTATGGCTTACGAGGAAGCCCTTGATCTGCGAAAGTCTGATCCGGATAAATATATTAAAGAAAGTTTTTGTTCCATGGCTGAACATTGCCAGGGTATGCTCGATCTGCAAAAGATGGGTGCTATTACTTTTGATTATGGAAACAACCTCCGTGGACAGGCCAAGAAAGCAGGAGTGGAAAATGCATTCGATTTCCCGGGGTTTGTGCCGGCCTATGTCCGTCCATTATTCTGTGACGGCAGAGGACCTTTTCGCTGGGTAGCATTATCTGGCGATCCGGAAGATATTTATAAAACAGACGATAAAATTCTGGAAATGTTTCCTGAGGATGAAACATTGACGCGTTGGATTAAAATGGCTAGGGAAAAAGTCCAGTTCCAGGGATTGCCATCGAGGATATGCTGGCTGGATTATACACAGCGTGTTAAGTTTGGCGTGGAATTAAATCGCATGGTAGCCAGTGGAGAATTATCCGCACCCATCGTTATTGGTCGTGATCATCTTGATACGGGTTCTGTAGCATCACCTTATCGAGAAACTGAAGCCATGAAGGATGGTTCGGATGCTGTTGCTGACTGGCCGTTGCTCAATGCGCTGGCGAATACGGCCAGCGGTGCTACCTGGGTGTCTATTCACCAAGGTGGCGGCGTAGGCATGGGTCTGGCCATTCATGCCGGTCAAGTCATATGCGTGGATGGATCACCTGAAATGGAAGAACGTGTAAAGAGAGTCCTAACAACTGACCCGGCAACGGGGTTGTTTCGTCATGCAGATGCAGGATACGAACAAGCTATCGAAAATGCGAAAAAATGGGATGTTGATATTCCCATGATGAAATGATCCTTAAAAACATCGGTCAATTAACATCATATAACCCCGATTCAGGGGAAGTTGAAACTATATCGA
>CATMBH010000050.1:0-8151 GCA_950063985.1 uncultured Fidelibacterota bacterium | reverse complement strand
CAAATTCACCCTTAGTTTTCCAGAATAATTCTGAATTCCGTTTATGGGCAGCACCATGACTGGCGTTATCAAATTTATAGTAACCCCTGCCTTTGCGCATTCTGGCATAAAGCACTTTGGGTTGATCCGGATTAGCCTTCTCTACTAACAATTTGTAATATGCATTTATCAGAGATTCCCAGTCTTCACCATCCATTGTTCCTTCTACATGCCAGCCGTGCGACCCAAACCAATCCTCCGGCGTGCCATATACAATAGAACTGATGGGCCGGTCATCGATTCCAAAATCATTCCAATCCATGAAATACACCAGATTGCCTAAACCAAGCCCCCAGGCTGAATTGATCGTTTCGTGGGATGCGCCTGTGGTAAAACCACCTTCCCCTTCAAAAGCGAATACTTTTACCTCCGGAACTCTAGCTAGTTTCAAAGCCAATGCTTCTCCCGCAGCTGCAGGGGAGCCATGTCCGCTGGGGCCGGTATTAAATTTGAAAAAGAGTGTTTTACCTTCCATTTCCGCGTGGCCTGGCAGGCCGCCAGTGCGGCGCAATGTTAACAGGTCTTCCCAAACAAGCTGATATTTTTCACCCTTAAAATGCTGATATTTGTTATCGCCAGTTTGCCTATGCTTAATACGCAGCGCTTCATTTAACACGGCAAGGGTCGCATACACAACTGGATTGGCATGGCCCGCCACTAACACAAACCGATCACCAAACCTTTTTCCAGCCTCACGAATATCCCAGCGCATGGCACCTGAAAGCAATGTAGCAATCATACCATAAACTTTGGAACGGGAACCTCCGGGATGGCCGCTCTGTCGCAGGTTAAGCATTATATCAATGCATTGATCGATGAGGTCTTTGGTGATTTCCCAATAGGGAAAAACCCTTTTCAATTCCTGCGGAGTTTTCACTTACCGTTTAATTTTCCGTTTTTATGACTATCCAAGGTTGTTTTTAAAAATAATCCTGTATAGGATAATTTTTCCTTACTTAAATCTTCCGGCGTGCCGGCAAAGACTAATTCTCCGCCTTCATCGCCGCCTTCCGGACCCAGATCAATGATCCAATCTGCAGTTTTAATGACATCCAGATTATGTTCAATAATAATCACTGTGTTCCCTTTTTCAACTAAACGCTGTAGTACCCCCAAAAGCATTGTCACATCCTCAAAATGCAGACCAGTGGTAGGCTCGTCCAATATATATAATGTGCGGTCTTTGCTTACCCTGGAAAGTTCCGTAGCCAGTTTTACGCGCTGTGCCTCTCCTCCGGATAATGTTGTGGCCTGCTGCCCGAGACGGATATAGCCAAGACCCACTTCAAAAAGGGTCGTTAATTTTTTCTTTATGGATGGTATGTTCTCAAAAAATGTAAGCGCTTCTTCTACCGACATACTTAAAACATCGGCGATTGTTTTATTTTTATACACTATTTCCAGTGTTTCCCTGTTATAGCGTGTGCTTTTGCATACTTCACAAGTAATATATACATCAGGCAGGAAATTCATTTCGATTTTTATAATGCCATCGCCTTCACAAGATTCACAGCGTCCGCCTTTAACGTTGAAAGAAAAACGACCAGGTTTATAGCCGCGGATTTTGGATTCCGGCAATTGCGCAAAAAGATCGCGAATAAAGGTGAACAATCCTGTATATGTTGCCGGGTTGGAGCGCGGAGTGCGGCCAATGGGCTTTTGATCAATATCCACCACTTTATCTAGGTATTCCAAACCATTGATTACATCATATGGCAGTGGATAGGCACGGGCGTTATTCAATTCTTTATGTAAGATTAGATAGAGTGTTTCGTTTACCAGCGTGCTCTTACCGCTTCCGGAAACACCTGTAACTACCACCAATTTTCCTAGAGGAAATGATACATCCAGTTTTTTCAAATTATTTCCCCGGGCTCCTTTTAAAAACAGAACTTTTCCATTACCATTGCGGCGTTTATTAGGAATTGGAATTACTCTACGTCCAGACAAATATAATCCAGTAATTGAGTTCGTGCATTTTAAGAGCTGTTTTGGCGAACCTGAATAAATGACCTCACCGCCATGTTCACCTGCCCCCGGTCCCAAATCTATAATTTGATCAGCTGATTCCATCGTTTCCTGATCATGCTCAACAACAAGGATAGTATTCCCGAGATTACGCAATGTTTGCAACGTACCTAACAAGCGGGCATTATCTCTAGGGTGAAGACCTATGGATGGTTCATCCAAAATATATAATACACCCACAAGCTGGGAACCGATCTGGGTGGCGAGTCGAATACGCTGGGATTCACCGGCTGAAAGGGTGGTAGCAGATCGATCCAGAGTCAAATAACTCAAACCCACATTGATTAAAAAACCCAATCTGTTTTTGATTTCCTTTAATATCTGTTCAGCAATCTGTGTTTCCGTTTCAGTGAGCTGAATATTTTCAAAAAAGTCCATGGCTCCTTTGATGGACATGGCAGAAATATCTCCCAAGCTTTTCTCATTAATAAAAACAGACCGGCTTTCAGTTCGAAGACGGGCACCGTTGCATTCCGGGCAGGGGCGCATACTCATAAATTGCTCTATCCAATTTTGTATATGACTAGATTTTGTCTGTTTATACCGACGCATGAGGTTCGGGATCGCCCCTTCCCAGCCGCCGATATACGAACCTGTCCAGCGTTGAGAAGAATAGGACATTTTCATTTTTTCTGATCCCGTACCATAAAGAAGCATTTCCCGGACTTTGGGGTCCATTCTCATCCAAGGAGAGGTGAATTTGAAATCATAATGGCGCGCCAAGCTTTTTAGAATACTGCCGTACCAATTCCCACGAGGCTGCTCACCTAACGGAGCAATAGCCCCTTGAATGATGGACTTTGTTTTGTCCGGCACAACAAGTTCAGGATTAATTTCCATATGGGAGCCCAAACCATCACAATGGGGGCATGCACCATATGGTGAATTGAAGGAAAACATCCTGGGCGATAATTCTTCCAAAGACACTTCACAATGGGGGCACGCAAAATGTTCGCTAAATAAATGATCAGTGCTGGGTAATTCATGAATGATGATCAATCCTGAACCGATCTTTAAAGCGAGTTCTATAGACTCTGTCAAGCGTTCCCGGTAATCACTTTCAATAATAAGTCGGTCAACAACCACTTCGATGGTGTGTTTCTTATTTTTTTCCAGCGCAATTTGTTTATCAATACCATAGATCTTACCATCTACTCGTGCACGCAGAAATCCTTCTTTCTTGATCTCTTCAAATACACCTTTATGCTGGCCTTTGCGACCTCGAACTACCGGGGCTAACACAAAAATCTTGGTCCCTGTTTTAAATTTGCAAATTGTGTCAACGATCTGCTGAACTGTCTGCTTCTGGATAGGCCGCTCGCACATCCAGCAATGGGGCTTGCCAATATGGGCAAAAAGCAATCGGAAATAATCGTGAATCTCTGTTACGGTGCCAACCGTGGACCTTGGATTGCGCGCAGTGGCTTTCTGCTCGATGGATATAGCAGGGGACAAGCCTTCAATGGTATCCATATCCGGTTTTTCCATGAGGCCCAAAAACTGCCGGGCGTAGGAGGATAAACTTTCCACATACCGGCGCTGTCCTTCAGCATAAATTGTATCGAAGGCGAGGGAGGATTTCCCGGATCCTGACAGACCCGTAATAACCACTAATTTATTTCGGGGAATCTCCAGGTCAATGTTTTTGAGATTATGCTGACGGGCACCCTTTATTATAATTTTATCTGGCTGCATAATACTTTTACACCATTTCCTAAATGGCAGCCTAGAATTTATATACTTTTAAACCGTTTTCATAAAACCATTTACAATAATCTAACTGGCGTGCTGATGTGTAGGAGAGTTGTAACTGGTTAATGGCAGTTGGTGATTGGTTAGTGGAAACTGGTAATTAATGTTTGCATTCTTGTTTCTATATTTCAAATACAGTACATTTAATTTATGTCGTCTCTAAAAAATCAAATAATTATCTCCATGCCGCATATGCAGGATCCCTATTTTGGGCGTTCTGTAATCTTTATCTGCGAACACAATGAAGACGGCGCATTAGGATTCATCGTTAACAAACTATTTGAGACACTGGAATTACAGGAGTTATTCGCTGATTTCTTTCCACAAAAAAATGATATTTTGAAACTGGTGCCCCAAGTATACTTTGGCGGGCCGGTTCTTGTAGAACGGGGGATTGTGCTGCATTCTGCCGATTACGAAACTGAAAGCACCATAAAAGTTGGTGATGATTTTTCACTAACCAGCAACAAAACTGTTGTCCAGAATATCGCTGAAAAGAAAGGCCCCCGGCACTATAAGCTTATGCTAGGACATGCGGGCTGGGCACAGCACCAATTAGAGGCAGAAATTGAGAATGGTGACTGGCTCCTGCAACATACGAACCTTGATTATATTTTTAATACGGATGAACAATTCATGTGGGATATAGCGACTAAATCCTTTGGTATTGACCTGGGGGAATTTTCCGGTTTAGGTGGTTCTGCCTGATACTTATTTATTATTTATAGCACCATCCATTCGTTAATTTTCCACCCATGAAAAAATACCTTCCACCTTTAGCAGTAATTACAGCTGCGTTTTTATGGAGTTTGGACGGCCTGTTGCGCCAACAGCTATTCAGTGTTTCATCCTTTTTAATTATAACCCTGGAACATGCTTTAGGCGCTGTTCTTTTTCTCCCGTTTCTAATCAAAGGATGGCATGAAGTTAAAAAACTGAACCAACGCGGCTGGGGGTCTATGCTGTGGATCAGTGTATGTGGCGGAATTTTAGGCACTTTCTTCTACACGAAAGCATTAAGTTACATGAACTATATTGATCTTTCCGTTGTTGTCCTGCTCCAAAAATTCCAGCCCATTTTTGCTATTATTCTCGCAGCGGTTGTATTAAAGGAAAAACTGTCCAATCGTTTTTTATTACTGGCCGGAACAGCTCTAGTAGGCGGCTATCTGGTTACGTTTGGGATTCAGCCAATGACTGCCTGGGATGATAAAACAATGATTGCGTCATTACTGGCATTACTGGCTGCATTCAGTTGGGGAAGTTCAACCGTCCTAGGTAAGCACGCTTTAAATAAATTACCATTCCAGGTAGTCACTGCTCTGCGACTTGCCATTACCGCTTTATTAGCCGGTGTTATATTGATTGGCATGCAGGAATTTTCAGCAATCGCATCCTTAACCTTTTCCCAGTGGGGCGCTCTGGCAACCATTGTAATCTCCACCGGCGCTGTGGCTCTCTTCATTTATTATTATGGCCTCAACCATTTACCGGCGTCGCATGCTACTATTTATGAATTATTCTGGCCTTTATCTGCTATTTCTTTCGATTGGTTTATTCGCGGTCGGGCTATGTCTCCAGCCCAAGCTGCTGGAGCAATTATCCTGTTGACGACAATCGTATTGTTGACACAGGAGCGACAAAACACTGATGGTTGAACTAACTAAAAATAATCTTTCCCGTAATTTATATCTAAACTGCATCCATGAATTCAGTTGGGGTTTTGGTATTGCTTTTCATACCACGTATGCAATTATACCATTATTTTTAAAAAAACTGGGTGCTCCAGATGCTGTGATCATTTCCGTTGCTGGACTTTTCAGTATCCTAATCGCATTCCCCATGTTTTTTTCGGCAATCCTGGGGCGCAATATTCGCAATATCAAGAAGGCTGTTTTTTTATCCCATAGTGTTGTTTTGCCACCTATTTTCTTCACCGGTTTTATATTTGCTTTTCTTGCCCCTACAGGGCCCAATGCTTGGATGTATTATTATGTGTGCTTTATTCTATATTGTTTGGCCGTAGGATTTATTATTCCCATTTGGACCGATTTTCTTGCACACATTTTTCCAAGAGAAAACCGCGGGCATTATCTGGGAATCTCCTTTGCCTTTAATAGTGTCGGTGGTTTTGCTGGCGGTATTATTGTCAAGATTCTGCTGAACAGTTCTATTCCTTTCCCAAATAACTTCGGTTGGGGATTTATCATTATGGGGATTTCCATGGGTTTGGGGATTCTCGTCTATTTATTCTATAATGTGGGTAACAAAACAGACAAAACACCGCATAAAACAATTGCTGTATTTTGGCAGGATACAAAAAATATTATTCAAACGCATGTGAATTTCAGACGCTATTTATTAAGCAGAATTTTGATTACCGCCCACTTTCCTGCCATGAGCCTTTACGCAGTGTATACACAAGAACTATTTGGATTTAATATTAGTGAGGCCGGGCTATTCATTATTTTACAGGTCATCACCTTTAGCTTGGGCAGCGTAGCTTCTGGCAAGATCGGTGATCGCTGGGGACATAAAACTGCTATCATACTTTCATTCAGCGGTTATCTCCTGGCTATTATATTCACGATTTTTGCCACATCAATGATTCATGTTTATGCCATTTTTCTTTCTTTAGGTTTAGGGCACGGAGGGTTTATGCCGTCTGCTATGAATATGGTCTACGAATTTGCAGAATCGAGGGACAGTAAAACATATATGGCGCTTATCGATACCTTTCTGGCGCCCTTTGTATTACTCATGATAATTGGTGCAAGTGTTCTGGATCCAATTATTGGTACTCGCAATCTCTTCGTTATGTCAGGTTTCCTAATTGCCCTTGGCCTTCTGCTGCTTACATTTTGGGTTAAAGAGCCGCGGCTTTATCCGCACAAAGCGGCAGACTAACTGGTTATTAGTAACTGGTGTGTAAAAACATTTATAATATATATATTTTACCAGATATCACTCTACCAGTAACCAATCTCTAACTTTTTTCTTGTTTTCTTGACGGTTCGCCATGAAATTCTTTACTGGTTTCCTTCGTTATCAACCACATATGAATAACCTCGAGGATGATTAATCATCTAAAAATCATATTGTCTTTACTTTTTGTCGTGTTGGCCTTATCTGGCTGCAAGGATGATCCACAACGTAATTTACAGTTGGCACAATGGTATTCTCAAAAAGGACTTGTGGATGAAGCAATCTTGGAATATCGTGAAGTGACAAGGCTCCTGCCCAGCGATGTAAAAGCTTTAAGCAGAGAAGAATACGAAATGCTGGCCAAGGCTCACTACAGTCTGGCGCTTATGTATACAAAAAAGGATTGGTGGAATTACGCACTTCGGGAAGCAGAAACCTGCTTTGAGCTCCTGCCCACCAGGGAGCATTATGATATAGTTACGCTGCTAAGAAAGCGATTAGACCTACAAGATACAGAATCCTGATTCTTATTTAAACTCTTTCTTCTTTTAAAAAGACCCCGATCGGCTTTCTCCCCCATCACAGTATATAATAGAGCAGTTTATAAAGTCTGCCTCCGGCCGCAACAGTAAGGAAATTGTATTGGCTATATCTTCCGGTGTGGTTGTACGGTGCATGGGATTACGTTTTTTGGTATTTTCCACCCAAGTTTTCCAATTATCGGTGATTTTTGTTAAAGCACGTGTGGGAGTTACCCCGGCCTGAACCGCATTAGCAGTAATACCAAATTGTCCCAGTTCCCAGCCAATCTGTCGAATAATAGCTTCCATAGCCATCTTGGCCACGCTTACCGGTCCATAGCCTTCCATGGCGACATAATTCCCTTCGCTGGTGAGTCCCAATACTCGTGATCCCTCCCCCAACAGTTTTGCATCATATAACTTTTGTGTCCAATACAGCAGAGAATTGCCCATAACATGGACAGTCATATCCATTTGTTTTTGTGTAACCGGTTTGTCTCCAAAAAAGTTAGTTGTAGTTCCAAAAGCAATTGAATGAAGCAAAAGCTTTACTGGATTTCCACCGGTGATTTCAGAAATCCGGGGAATATATTCATCCATGGTTTTTACAGCTGCTGCATTGGTGTTGAAATAATGACATCTACCACCAGTAATCTCATTTATCTCTGTCTTTAATTCTTCTGCCAGTTGTTTGACTTCTCCACGGTCAAAATGAAAGGCAATGATACCATAACCATCTTGCGCCAAGCGCTTCGCAGTTGCACCGCCGTGACCTGTTGATCCGCCAAGTATTAAAACCCATTCAGACATATAATTCTCCGATAATTGAAGCGTGAATTTAGGGAAGACTGCGGCTTCGGCAAATGAAGAACCCAAAAGAATAATG
>CATMBH010000049.1:0-8292 GCA_950063985.1 uncultured Fidelibacterota bacterium | reverse complement strand
GGCCGCCGCCAAAGCGGGCGGGGAGGCAAAGAGCGAAAACTCCTCAATCAGCATGACCGAGGCCGCGACCATTCCGGCGGCCGCCGGAATGGGCAGGCCCGTAAACCGTCCCCGGTTATCCGAATCCGACTGAATATTGAACCGCGCAAATTGTATGGAGCAGCACCATAGACAGCCATTTCTTTTAGCTTTATAAGATTCGAATCTGTTTTTTCTTCTGTTAAAATACCCAATGCTGTAGAACGGATGGTTTCGCTTTTTGATTCCTGTTCCATGGCCCAGTCGAATTTTTCTTTAGCCGCATCAAGGTCGATCTTTATGAGTGCTGATAAAGCTGAACTGACGAGATAATCGTTCTGCTCATTTTCAATCACATCCAGCAGAAATAATTTAACTTCATCTGTTTCATACTCCCTTAAAGCACCGATAATAGCCCTTTTTACTCGGTCATCCTGGCCATCGTACGCTGCCATAAGATCAGCAGCACCATTGCGCGGTTTCAAGCTTTGATATGTTTTCACTATTTCCTTACGGACATACCATTTTGGTTCAGCGCTTAACATTGCGACTAAAACGTTATGTATTTTTTTTGTCGAACGTGTATCCTTTAATTCACGAGCAGCCCAAATGCGGTCATTAGGAACTGGCGCATTTTTTAATTGATATAGCAATTCATTAGTCTTTTTTTCAAAAGTTAATCGTTTTGGAATTTGAAAACCTTCATCCACACCAACCATAAGCGGTTCCATTTCAGCAGGAAACGTGAATGTATCTTCCTCTTTGTCAAAAAATATATCGTAACGGTTGACATTGCCATCATCTATAACCACAACCATGGGCAGTTTGAACAGCGATGTGCTTTCAACATCCTGTGTTTGTTTCAACGTAAGGGAAACCAATTGACTGCGGCGGTTATAGCGGTAGGTGGCGGTGATCTCCGGAACACCAGGTTTATACACCCATTGTTCAAAAAACCAGTCCAGGTTTTTCCCGGTGGTGACCTCAAATGTTTTTTTCAAGTCCGTGGTTTCCACATTATTTGCTGCATAGGTTTTAGTATATTGCTTTAATCCGCGAAAGAAGCCATCATCCCCAAGATAACGACGGATCATATTCAGTATGACTGATCCCTTGGCGTAAATATTACTGTCAAAAAGTTCGATGGAATTGTAATAGTAGGGTTGGACAGTTGGCCGGCGGTAGGATTTATCTGCCCAGACTGTGGAGCCCAGATTCCCCAATCGTTCGTATTCTGCCAGTTCAGGACCTGTTTCATGCTCTGTCCACAAAAGATCCAGATACGTGGCAAAGCCTTCGTTGAGCCAGACGTTAGGCCAATTCCGCGTAGTGAGGTAATCCCCAAACCACTGGTGGGCCAATTCGTGAGCTACCAAGCCGTCACTGGAATGGATGGGCCTTATATTTTCCTCATGCATAGTGCGGTCGGTCTGGTGGGTGTTGGTGACATTTTCCATGCCGCCCCACATGAAATCCTCAATGATCGTTTGATCGTACTTCTCGAAGGGATATCTAACACCGGTAATGTCACTGAAAAACTCCATCATTTGAGGAGTTTTGCCAAAGGATCGCAGGGCATCTTCGCGGTCGTGGTGCTGATACACCCAGTAATTGACCGGGATACCATCCCATTCATCTTCAATCTTTTTGTAATCACCGACAGCCACAGATAATAGATAGCTTACATTAGGAACATTCTCCCGCCAGTAAAAGGTGCGCTGGTCTTGCTTATCCGTTACTGATACAAGCTCACCATTTGAAATAGCGGACAGCGGTTTATCAACAGTCAGCTTGCATTCCCACGTCATTTTGTCGTTGGGATAATCATGGAGGGGCACCCAGAAATGGTTATCCGTATCTTCGCCCTGGGTCCAACCCTGGAGCTGTTTTTCAAGATAGCTTGAGTCCGGTCTAACAAAATAAAAACCCATGGTAGGGTGAGATGTATAATCAATCTTGACTGTGATAGTATCTTCCCAGCCGTATGACTTGTCCAGGTCCACTAAGAGTTTTGGTCCATTTTGTTGAAAAGTAAGGGCCTTGCCCTCGATTGAAATGCCATGAATTTCTATCCTATCAGAGTCAAAAGACACACGTTTACAATCGCTGGAAAAAGGTGTAAATGTATGACTCACAGAACCGCTGATGCGCCCCTCCGGTATGTCCACTTCTATATTAATTGACATATGAATCATGTCTTTTTCACGATCCGGCGTTGTGTGGTAGGGTCGGTCTGGTGCAGCTGTGAGTAGTGATATGAATAATGTGATAATGATAAATCTGGTCATGTATTCCTCAAATGATAGTTTAAAAAGGGTGAGAAAGTAATTATAGGAAAAATAATAGGAAAGTCAGTTCTGGGGATCAATCACCACAAGATAATCGATCATGTTGACCAATACCTTATTCAAAATCCTCTAGTAATGCTTTTGCCTCTTCAATTTCGAAGCGCTCCTCTACAAGGTAATCGGGATCCGGAGGAGTTGAAATGATTTCTCTGACTAAACGAATGGCTTCATCTTCCTGCTTGTCTTTATACAGTGCCTTAGCCAAATAGGTCTTTTGAACAGGTATAGCTGCTCCTGTTTGAAATGCTTTGCGCAGCCAGATGATGGCATCATCGTTATCGGGCCAAGACAGGATGAATGGAATATATGGTGATTTGAAATGCACTGCACCTAACATAAAGTATCCGCCTCCATTTTCGTATTCCGGATCAAGCTCGATGATCTTTTCCGAATGCTCTTTCATCAGGTCAGCTACACCTTCTTTTGCGGCTGCAAAGATACCATAGACTTCCGCCCATTTTCCCAAGCATGTAAGATACCTGAAACGTAATGCGGCTGAATTAGGATATTTAGCGATCATTTTTTCCGCAAGAGATTTACCCTTATTGTATTCCGCTTTGCGAGCATCTTTATCACTCAGGACAAATGTCCCTTTATAATAATAGCACCTTAATAAATAGTCAGTGGCTTCTTCTTCCAGGGCATCAATCTTCATCGCCCGTTCAAAATGACGGATAGCCTGGTCAATGTTTTTAGACTGTGCTTTTGTACCCACTGCTCCTTCTGCCCTGTTGTTGTAAGCAACGATCCCTTTGTCCATTTCAGAGGCATAAACAAAAGCCATGAAGAATGAGAGGAATAATATTCTTTTCATCATGGTGAAGTATACAGTAATTACAAGAAATAAAAAAACCCGGGTTTTTTTATTCAAATTCAATTTATTATTTCAAAAGCACCATCTTCTTCGTCTGCGTGAATTCACCGGCATGGATCATATATAAATACACCGCCGCCGCGACCGGCCGACCTAGATCGTTGGTAGCGTTCCACTGTAAGGATTTAAAACCGGGAGTTTGATATTCATGCAGCAATGATTTAACCTGTCTGCCTAACAAATCGTAGATGGTCATTCGCACCAGCGCTGCTTGTGGCAATGTATAGCTGATGGTTGTGACCGGGTTAAAGGGATTGGGGTAGTTATTGTTCAGTATGAATTCAGTAGACGTCAGCACTTCATCTTCATTTGACATATAGGATGAATTTAGACTACCAGGAGAACCATACCCTGAAGATGCCGACCAGTTTTCCGCCAGGGCATTATCTACATTGGGATTGATCAATTCCAGTGTTGGTCCATTGCCATCGGGTTCTTCAGGCCAGGGATCACTATCATCATATTCTACTGCATCCACTAACACACCACTTGAATCAAATAATCTGATCAATTCCCCGCCGCCACTTAATCCAAAGCCAAGATCACCAACATAATTTTCCACATCCGGAAAAAGAGCTGTAAAAGAAACGGTATTATTGCATAAAACCAGGTATTGATCCGCAGCAAGAGATACATCTTCTGCGATGGTAAATACATGATCATCATTTTCATCCTTGAACTCCCAAAGTCCAATGGAAATTGTTTCACTGGTGGGGTTGTACAGCTCGACCCAGTCATCCGGATTAAATTCATTATCAGCTGAATTGTAATTGATCTCATTGATAACAATTGAAGTGCCCGGCAAAGAACCAACGATATAGTCGTAAAACTCATGTTCTGCCTTTCGCGGGCTTAATATCAAAGCATCATCATTGCTGGCACGGATGTAATATTTTACATAACTGCCATTTTCCTGAAATGGAACGATCGCTCCGTAAACACCATCATTCGCTCCACCATCGTCATGCTGGCCGTCATCTAACATGGGAATGGATGTGAACTGGGAATTAGATGTATTTACTGTAGACATCAGCTCTACGGTAGTGGCGCCGGTCACCTGGGCCTGGATGATCACATCCTCCTCCGCTTCTGGATCCATATTTTCCTGTAAGACATAACCAATGGCCGGAGCAGTTTTCTGGATCTCCTCATTATTGAGCAAATAATCCAGCCGCGGAGTTATAGTGGAGGTGATCCCGCACCAGTGGGAACCATCCGGGGTGATCAGGTAATTGTCCACATTGTAACGGAAATAATCGCCAAAAGTAAAAGGTGGAAACAAGTTCGGGTCTGCATAGGCATAGGCCTCTATGGTATCCTGCATCCCGTAGGCCATTTCCTGGATGGTGTCTACATCGTAGATATCATCAATAATGGTGCGTATGTGGGCCGTGTAGATCTTTTTGTATAAAGGGACATCGATCAACTGGCTGAAGAGAGGTCGTTCGTCATCATCTTCAAATAAAAAGGGATCCCAACCGTAGATCCAGGATACATTACCACCCCAGTCGATAATAGTATTGATCATGGCGCCACCAAAAGTATGGTCTTTATCCCAGGGAATAACTTCAAATTGACCGCTGCTCGTATTGCGATATAAATAATAATTATGAATGTAAAATCCATTATAAGCATCCAGATCAGGCATGACCGTGGATGCGGCAAAAAACCACAGCGTCCGATCCACATTCAGGATGGTTTCTATACTGTTGATATTAAAATTAAGCGTATAGATCAAATCCAAAAGGTCGGACCATCCCGATTCTGATTTTAATTCATAGCTCATTTGATAGTCGTAGGCTGTAGAATCGTCTCCATACCAACGTAGATCAGGCCATGTATCATACACTTCTCCGAAGTGAAACTGGGGTTCGCACTTAAAAAATGCACCTTCATTATTATCAAAGTGTTTGGTCAAAAAAGGTTTATTGACCGATTCTACAGAAACGTACAATCCTATAAGCGTACCGTTGATAAACACATTCATGTAACCCACTTCCGAAGTTGGGAGATAATACCCTTCTGTCAAATAACCTATTGATTCCCTTACAAACGTGGCATCAAATATGGAATTGGATAATTTGACTTTATTGTAACCCAGAAGATCCTGGTCTTCATAAATCAAATCAAAATCTATATTCAGAGGAAATTTTGGACTGCCAATCAATTTTGCAAAATAAAAAGTTGAATTACCTTTATAGCGGACACCAACACTATCTAAAGTATCTCCATTAAAAATGACCGTTGCTAATTCATAAGTCTTGTCATCTATCTCCCAGCGATCCTGTAAGATCTGATCATAATCAGGATTAAAGAATTCTATTTCCAGGGTGTGGACCTGGTAGGGATCAAACAACTCCTGGCCCAGGAGTATTGATCCTGTAAAACATATGGATAATAACAAAAGTATTCTCATACTCTGTTCCTGCTCATTTTTTGCCTGCTGTGATGTTAGTTAAGGTACGATGGGCATATAGTGCCGATCAATGCCGACAGCGCCAAAGACGCCGATACCGCCCTCAATACCGAAACTGCGTCCGGAACCACCCTCTCCTAAAAACAGGCTGGAAAATTCCGGGTCACCGGCGTAGCGGATGAAATAATCAAAATAATTATTTTAGATTAAAGAATAAAAGTGCAATTACTTCGTTCTTTTTCTTTTATTCCATTTATTTTTTCTATTACTTTTTTTTGAATTAAAGAATTTTCTTCGATTGCTTTTTTGCCTTTTAGTTTTTCCCTTCTCATAGGCTTCCACGTTAATATCTTTTGAATTTTTGTAATATGATAAATATCTATTGAATTCAGTCGATACAAAGTGTTTAATGAGTTTTTCTCTATCCAGCCAATTGAGTTTCTCATAAATATATGGCAAAAATGGCTCTATTTGCTCTTCATTAACATTGACTTTCTCAATTTTGTCAATAAGTGCATACAAACGTTTCTTACATATGTCTAATCCATTTGGAACATCTTTCTTTGTAAAGGATATACCAGACATTCTTTCTATATCTTTTAATTTTCTTATTTCACGTCCATGAATAATAACCATTGATACGCCCTTCTTTCCTGCTCTTCCAGTTCTTCCACTTCTGTGGATATATATTTCATCATCATCAGGCAAATTATAATTAATCACATGAGTTAAATCTTCAACATCTAATCCACGGGCGGCTACATCTGTTGCTACTAAGATTTGTAATTGACGTTTTCTAAAACGCCCCATAACATCATCTCTTTCAGCTTGGGATAAATCCCCATGTATCGTATCCGCATTGTAATGATCATTCATTAGTTTATTAGCAACTTCTTTGGTTTCCCTACGTGTACGACAAAATACAATTCCATATATATCTGGGTTCATATCTGCAATTCGCTTTACTACTTCATATCTGTCCTTTGCTTGTACCATATAAAATATATGCTGAACATTATCAGCAGCTCGGTTTACGCGCGCAACAGCTATCTCTAAAGAGTTTCTCATGTATTTTTTTGTAACCGCAACAACCTTAGGAGTCATTGTTGCTGAAAAAAGTAAAATTTGTTTTTTCTTTGATGTTGCGTGAATAATTGTTTCAAGATCATCTTTAAATCCCATTGATAGCATTTCGTCTGCTTCATCCAAAATCAAACGTTCAATATTTCCAACAAACAACTTTTTTCTTCTAATTAGATCCTTTGTCCTACCTGGAGTACCAACAACAATTTGAGGTCCTTTTTTTAGAGATTTTATTTGTTTTTCAATTTTAACTCCTCCATAAACTGCTAAGATTTTTACCATCTTCAAATATTTGGAATAACTTAATAGGTCATTTGTAATTTGAATACAAAGTTCTCGTGTAGGACATAAAATAAGTGTCTGAACGTTAGTATCCCTTGTAATGGTCAAATCTAATAAAGGTAAGCCAAATGCAGCTGTCTTTCCTGTACCAGTCTGGGCAGAAGCAATCAAATCTTGATTAGAAGACATTAAATGCGGAATAACTTTCCGCTGAATAGGCGTTGGATGATCAAAGCCTAGCTCTTTGATAGCTTTTATTAGTTCACTTTTTAAAGAAAAATTTAAAAAAGATTCTCTGTTTTCAGTTTTTGTATTATTCATATTATAGTTTAGTATTAATTATTATTAATTATTATTAAGATGAATTATTTATTAATATATATTAATATGAAACATAAAATTATTTTTGAAGGTTTTTTTTAATAAATTTAAGTCCTTCTTGATAAACTTCTTCTTCGGAGCTAAAAAAATCACGCCAAACTTTTGTTGCAGCTGCTAAGTCAGGTAAAGATCGTCCAAAAGCTTCTATAGTCAACCACCCTTTGTAATTTATTTTTTGAATTGCTTGGAAAGTTTCACTCCATGGGATATTTCCTTTACCAGGAACTCCTCTATCATTTTCTGAAATATGTATATGACCGATTTTATCTGAAAATTTACTAATAGATCCAACTGGGTCTTTCTCTTCAATATTGCTATGAAAAGTATCATATAAAATTTTAAAATTATCTTCGTTGACTAATTTAACATAATCATAGGCATCTTTGATGGTATTTAAAAAATAACATTCAAATCTATTTAAAGGCTCAATACACAAAGTGATATCAAATTTTTTTGCATAATTAGCAACCTCTTTATGAACTTCACTACCATTTTCTTTTTCAATCGTTGTAGGTGGAATTCCTGAAAATTGAGCAAGTGGTTGATGAAATGGACCACACATAATTTTGCTATTTAGTGCTTGGTTACAATCAACTGCCCATCTCAAAAAATCTTTAGCTTTATTTCTATTCGATTTATTTGAACTAATAGGATTATGTTCTTCATCCGGAATAACGGATAGACCAGTACTTTCTAATCCAACATCATTTAATACTTTGTTAATTTTTTGTGGAGAGATAAAAAAAATAATTGTATAAGGAAATTGTCTTAATTTTTCTAATTCCTTTTCTATTTGCCCTTCAGAATTTGGCAAAAAACCAAAAAATAAGTATTTATCATTAAATCCACTTATTGACATAGCAGAAGTAACTGCAGAAGGTCCTGGTATT